>CAJAYZ010000349.1 GCA_903949225.1 uncultured Planctomycetaceae bacterium | reverse complement strand
CGGTCCCGACCACCACGTCATCGAGGATCGCAGGAAACTTTCCCTTCAGCTCCCAGGCCTGGAAGAAGGGCGACCAATCGATGTAGGGAACGAGTTCCGCAAGCGGTATCGAGTCGAGGCGGCTGATTCCCAGAAACGACGGCACGTCGATCGGCGCCGTCGACCAGTCGGTCGTCCAACGCTTCGCCCGGGCGTCGGCGAGCGGCACGAGCGTCGCCTGCTGCCGCCGCTTGAAGTTTTCCACGTCGCGTGCCTGGGCGGTACGGTTGTCGCGGGAGAATCCCTCCCGGCTCGCCGGATTGATGAGTTTCTCCACGACGCCAGCCGCCCGCGAAGCGTCGA
Source organism: uncultured Planctomycetaceae bacterium (assembly GCA_903949225.1). Classification (GTDB taxonomy): domain Bacteria; phylum Planctomycetota; class Planctomycetia; order Pirellulales; family UBA1268; genus QWOP01. The sequence continues at coordinate 10,783 of CAJAYZ010000349.1, read as the reverse complement.
GCACATGGATGATGTCGCCGGAGTACTTCGGGGCGATCTTCACCGCCGTGTGCCGGGCGGACGTCGTGGCCCCGCCGCTGAGGATCGGCAATGTGAGCCCCTCACGCTCGAACTCCTCGGCGACGTGCACCATCTCTTCGAGGCTCGGCGTGATCAGCCCGGAGAGGCCGACGACGTCGACGTTCGCCGTACGGGCCGTCTCGAGGATCTTCGCGGCCGGGATCATCACGCCGAGGTCGATCACCTCGTAGCCGTTGCAGCCGAGCACCACGCCGACGATGTTCTTGCCGATGTCATGAACGTCGCCACGCACCGTGGCCATGAGCACTCGCCCGCGGGATGTCTGCTCCTGCCCCTGCTTCTCAGCCTCCATGAATGGCTTGAGGTATTCGACTGCCCGCTTCATCACCCGCGCGCTCTTCACCACCTGAGGCAGGAACATCTTCCCCTGCCCGAACAGGTCGCCGACGACCTGCATCCCACTCATGAGCGGGCCCTCGATGATTTCGAGGCTCGCGGCATACTTCCCCCGCGCCTCCTCGACATCGGCCTCGACGTGGTCGGCGATCCCCTTGAGGAGGGCGTGCTGGAGACGTGCCTCGACGTCGAGGTCGCGCCAAGTGTCGGTCTTGGCAGCGTCGCTGGGGTCACGGTGCTTCACCTGCTCGGCAAACTCGATCAGCCTGTCGGTGGCGTCGGGGCGGCGGTCGAAGAGGACATCCTCGATCCGCTCGAGGAGTTGCGGATCGATCTCCTGGTACACGGCCAGTTGCCCCGCATTGACGATCCCCATTTCCATCCCGGCACGGATGGCGTGGTAGAGGAAGGCGGCGTGCATCGCCTCGCGGACGGCGTCATTGCCACGGAAGGAGAAGGAGATGTTGCTCACCCCACCCGACACCTTCACCAGCGGCATCGCCTCCTTGATCAGCCGCGTTGCCTCGATGAAGTTGATGGCGTAGCGGTTGTGTTCCTCGATGCCGGTGGCGACGGTGAGGATGTTGGGGTCGAAGATGATGTCCTGCGGCGCGAATCCGGCCTGCTCGGTGAGGAGCCGGTAAGCCCGCTTGCAGATCGCTACTTTTCGCTCAGTCTCGGTTGCCTGCCCCTCCTCGTCGAAGGCCATGACGACAACGGCTGCGCCGTAGCGACGGACCGTCCTCGCCTTCCGAAGGAAGTCCTCCTCCCCCTCTTTGAGGCTAATGGAGTTGACGATCCCCTTGCCCTGGAGGCACTTGAGGCCGGCTTCGAGCACCTTCCAGTCGGAGCTGTCGACCATCACCGGAACCCGGGCGACCTCCGGCTCGCTCGAGAGGAGCGTGAGGAACTTCGTCATCACCGTCGGCCCGTCGAGCATCCCCTCGTCGACATTGACGTCGATGATGTTGGCGCCGCTCTCCACCTGCTGCCGGGCGACGCCGACGGCCTCCTCGTAACGCTCTTCGCGGATGAGCCGGGAGAAGGCCTTCGAGCCGGTGACGTTCGTCCGTTCGCCAATGATCGTGAAGCTGCTCTCGGGACGAATCTCGAGCATCTCGAGCCCTGAGTAGCGCGAGCGCTCGGAGTCGACCGGGGGGACACGCGGTGGATGTTTGGCCACCGCCTCGGCGATCGCCTTGATGTGCGCCGGCGTCGTACCGCAGCAGCCGCCGATGATGTTGAGCCATCCCTCGCGGGCGAATTCCCCGAGCACCCGCGCCATCGAGGCAGGGGTCTCGTCGAAGCCACCGAGGGCGTTGGGAAGCCCGGCGTTGGGGTAGCAGCTGACGGGGAGCGGTGCGATTCGACCGAGATCGGCCAGGTGGGTGCGCAGCTTCTCGGCACCGAGGGCGCAGTTGATCCCGACGCTCACCAAATCGGCGTGGGAGAGGCTCATCCAACAGGCTTCGACCGTCTGTGCGGAGAGGGTTCTTCCCCCTTCGAAGACCGTGAACGAAGCCATCACCGGCACGCGGATACCGGTCGAGCGGAAGGTCTCCTCGATGGCGAAAAGGCAGGCTTTGAGGACCAGGGTGTCGAAGGCTGTCTCGGCGAGGATGACGTCGACGTCCCCCTCGAGGAGTGCTTCGACCTGCGTCCGGTAGTTGGCCACCATCTGATCGTAGGTGACGTCGCGGTGGCCCGGGTCGTTGACGTTGCCGGCGATCGAAAGCTGCTTGTTCGTCGGTCCGATCGATCCGGCCACGAAACGCGGTCGGTCGGGCGTCTTCGCGGTGGCGGCGTCGGCGGCCTCGCGGGCGAGCTTGGCGGCGGCGAGGTTCAATTCCCGCACCCGGTCTTCGAGGCCGAAGTCGGCCAGGGCAAGGGCGGTAGCGCCGAAGGTGTTGGTCTCGACGATGTCGGCCCCGGCCTCGAGGTAGGCCGCGTGGATCCCGCGGATCGCATCCCCCTGGGTGAGGACGAGGATGTCGATGCAGTTCTTCAGGTCCTTGGGGTGGTCGCGGAAGGCTTCGCCCCGGAAACCGTTTTCGTCGAGACCGAGGGCATGGACCATCGTCCCCATGGCGCCGTCGAGAACGGCGATGCGGGTGGCGAGGAGGTCGTGGAAGGCCTTCTGGCGGACGTCACGGGGGAGCGTGGTCATGATGGGGTCGGCGACGAAAAGCCGCCGGGAGTGTGGTGCGGTGGGAGGGGAACTTTTCCGGACGCGTCATGATAGGCGACTGGGGGGGCCGGGCATACTGCGACATAGGGAGTGGCGGTGATCGGTGCCCCCAAGGCGGCTTGAACAGGCGGCATGGGGAGGCGGAGGGGGTCTGACGGCCGCCGTGGCCTCCCCCTCAAGCACCGGGCACCGCGGGGACGATGGACCGACGAGGGCCCGAGGCTCGAGCCCTCTGATCGAATACCGACTCACGCGGTGGTTCGGGCGGTCGGTGCGACGCGCCCTCCAAGCGCGTGGCCGCCTTGCGAGCCTTGCGGGGAGAAGACCTTCGGGATGGTGGTGATCGCCAGGTTTCCAAGACTCGATCCGACCGCGACGGCGTCGTATCCGGCGGTACCCGTCGAGTCCGTGGCGGTGGCGACCACCACGGCCTCGGCGCCGGCCGACGTCACGGCGCCAGGATCGCCGCACGTGTCGGTCGTGGCCGCCGTCCCGGGGCGCTCGCGGGCACCCCGGGTCAGGTTCCCGGCAGTGTCGACGCTTGTGCTCGCGGTGGTCGCCGGGATGTTCTGGGCGGCGGTGTGGCGTGAGGAGCAACGGCGCGCCGCGGAGGATGGGAATCGTGATCGCGAAGCAGTGGCCATGGAACCGGACGGGGAGGCGGGGCTGATCCGATGACGCTCGACTGGCTCGATACCGCGTTCCTCACCCGGCAGCCGCGCCCCAAGCCGGCCGCGCCGGCGGCCGCCCCCAACGCCTCGAAGGCGATGCCTCCTGCTGTCATGCTCCCGGGGCCAAAGCCATCCGAGGCATCGGCCACTTCCGAGGAATCGGTCGTCGCCTGTCTCCTCGAGGCCGTGCCGTCAGAATGGGGCAGTCTCGCCGCGGCGATCGAATCAGCGACGCTTGCCGGTGTGAAGGTGGTTGCCTTCACCGGCGGGGAGCGGAGTGAGGGACGCTCGACGATCGTTGTCGGCGTGGCCGAGGTGCTGCGTCGCCGCGGGCGGTCGGTTGCGATCCACGCCCAGGCCCCGCTCCTGCTGCCGATCGACGAGGCGGAAGAGGCCCGCGCGGCGGAGATCGTGCTCGTCGATGCCGGGCCATGGTTCACCACCGGTCCTGTCCGCCGTCGCACCGTCGAACGCGCGGCGCTGGGGTGTGATGCGGCGGTGCTCGTTCGCCGCGCCGACAGGCCCCCCTGCCCTGCCTGGAGCGAAGCGCTTGCTGCGATCGGCCTGACGGTGATCGGCGAAGCGGTGACGTTCGAATCGGCGTTGGTGTCGGGGTGAACCAGCATGGTCGTCTCCCGGTCGCTGCCGGTGATCCTCACCCCCGCCCAGGAGGCGGCGCTCGGCCGAATCCGCTTCGCTCTCGAGGAGCCGGCCGGCGTCGTCCTGCTCTGCGGCCCCGCCGGCGCGGGGACGAGCCTCATTCTCGCCAGACTGGCTGCCGAGCTCGGCGCTGGCCAGCCGGGGGGCATGCCGATCCGGACCGCGTCGGTGCTCGCTAACGCGATCAAGCAAGACGCGCCGATCGGCGGCATTCTCCTTGTCGACGATGCCCATCTGGCCACGCCTGACGATCTCGATGCGTGTGCCAACCTCGTCACGGCGCAAGGCGCGAGCGCCCGCTGTGTCGTTCTCGCGGGGCGGGGGCGTCTGCTGACGCTCGTCGGGCGCGACAGCCGGATCGCCCCACGCGTGCGGCTGCGGGCGATCGTGCCGCCGCTGACCCTCGCCGACACGGGTCGGATCGTGGAGAGCCGGCTGGGCGATGTGGGGCCCGACGTGGCGCGGACCTGCCACGAGATCACCGCGGGCATCCCGGCCGCGCTCGTCAGGCTCATCGAGCTGGCCACCGTGTCGGCTGGTCGGCAGCTGACGCCCGCCGACATCGAGACGATTCACCGCCGGCTCGACCTGCACGCGGTGTGAGGGGGCTCAGCGCGTTGGCCAGTGTCCGTGACGCGTGTCAATCGATCGACGCTGCGGTTCGGGCGAGATAATCGGCGGTCGAATCAGGGGGCATTGTCCCCGCCGGCGGGAGCGGGCGGCCCGGGGCGAACGGCGCCGGGTCGAGGTGGGGCGGATGACCGGTCATGAGATCAGCCAGGAGGACAGCGCTCCCGGTTGACTGATGGAGCCCCGCGCGGAAGTGGCCGGCGGATAGGAAGGCGTTATCGAGGTCGGGAATCGGGCCAATCGTCGGATTTCCGTCGGCGTTTCCCGGGCGGAGGCCCGCCCAGGATCGTTCCACGACGCTTCCCGGCAAGTCGCCGAGGAGCGACCGGGCGACCCCAAGGAGGCGGGAGACGGTGTCGGGGCTCGTGGTCGGATCGAAGCCGACGTCCTCGATCGTCGAACCGACGAGGAGCCGGCCGTCGGGACGCTGGACGAGGTAGTTGAGTCCACGGTTGACGATCCGCGTGATCAATGGCCTCGGGAGGCGGAGGAGGACGATTTGTCCGCGGATCGGCCGGGTGTCGAGCGCGAGGCCAAAGGCCGCGGCCAGGCCGCCGGTCCAACTGCCCGCCGAAAGCACCCAGGTGCCGGCGGTGATCTCGCCGGTCGCGGTCACCGCCCGCTCCACCCTCCTGCCCCTGACGAGAAACCGGCGGACGTCGGCCTCCTCGATGACCACTCCCCGGCTGCGACACGATGTCTCGAGGGCGTCGAGATGGCGCGAGGGGCGAAGTTGCTGCTCCTCGCGGAGCATCATCGCGCCGAGGATCTCCCCGGCCTCCGCGCCGCCGGCCAGCGCCGGTTCGCACTCCAAGACAGCGTCCGCGTCGAGGAGATCGGCAGCCGCCCCCCGGCCACGCCACCGTGTGGCGTCGGTCCGAAGCCGCTCGAGGCCTGCGGCCGAGCGGGCCAGATAGAGGCCACCGCTCGGGAGGAGGCCGTTGTCGATGCCGGTTTCGGAGCGGAGATCCTTCGACCAGAGGCGGTGGAGTTTGTCGCTCCAGGCCGTGAGCGCATCGGCAGGCGAGATTCCGGCATGGAGCGGCGCTGGCGGAAAGATCCCGGCCGCTGCCCAGGAGGTGGTCTCGGCGCCGCGGCCACGGGCGAGAACCCTCACCTTCACCCCGCGGCCGGCGAGCTCCCTGGCGATGGAGAGACCGATGATCCCGCCACCGACGATGCAGCAGTCGTTCATGGTGTGTTTCGATGGACGCGGGTCAGGCGTTGGTGGCCACGGCCGGCGTGTCGGCGATGTTCACCCACACATGCACATGGGGCGCGCCGCGGTAATGCCAGACAAATGACGGCCCTTCGAGCCGCCAGTTGTCCCACACGCCGTCGTTGCCGACGTCGGCATCGCTGAAGAATGCCAACCGGCAGCGATCGAGGCCTCCCTGCGCGGCCAGGCAGGTGCGGGCCTCGGCCCGATCGATGTCGCGGAACGGTTCGAGGAGCAGCCCCAGCACCCGCTCGAGTTCCCCACGCTGATCGGGCGACATCTCCGAGACCGCAAGCCCGTCGAGCCGAGCGTCGCCCCGGAAGCCGACGGCATTTTCGGCCGGAGACTTGGCCACGAGCGCCGCCTCGCGCTGCTTGCCGTCGAGCATCGCGGCGAGTTTGTTGGCGGCAACGGCCTGCGACCAGAAGACGTTCCCCTCGTGATCGGCCGGCTCGTTGAAGGCGCCGGTGTCGTGGCCGTAGAAGATCGGGCCGGCGAAGGCCACATGCTCTTCGGAGTCGCCGTCGCAGCGGAGCGTCATGTGGCGGCCGGTGAGGAGAAACTGAAACTTCCCGCTCCCCGGCTCACCGAGCATGGCGATCGATTGGGCATGGCCGAAGCCGCCGCAGTCGTCCTCCATCTGCCGGTCGAAGCGGGCATGCCACTCCGGATGGATGAGCTGCTCGAAAATCTCCCGGGTGAGCGCCTTCTGGTCCTTCGTGTAGAAGTCGCTCTTGAGCTCGGGCTCAGTGGCATTCCAGTTGTTGCCGACGCGCGACCGGAGGAGGCCGAACTTCGGGTGGACGTAGTCCCACGCGAAGCAAATCTTCTCCCTCTGACTCGGCGACAGCGAGGCGTGGAGGGTCTGGGCGAGCGTCTCGGCGGTGCTCGCCGCCGACGGCTCGGCCGCCCGGAGGCGCGTCGGGCCAGTGAGGAGGCCGGCGCCCCCCAGGAGCGACGGGGCTGCAGCCAGCACGCCTGAGGTGGCGAGAAATCCCCGGCGGCTGATCGGTCGGTGGAGTGGAGGGCGTGGCATCGAGTGTGCTCCTGCGTCTTTGCTGGTTCCGGCCGGTGGCATTCGGCATCGTAGCCATTCCCTAAGAGCCTACGCTCCTAGGCTGCGCCTCACCAGCTTGGTCAGTCGCTTGCCGCGCGGCTTGGAGGACGTGCCCCGCCGCCGCCGGCCCCGAAATCGGGGCTGACAGGTGGCGCAGAAGAAGGTCGAGCGTTGGGCCTGAACGATGCGCTCGATCGTGGCTCCGCAAGCTTGGCAGGGGGTGCCGGCGAGCCCGTACACGCGGTGGAGCTTCTGAAATCCCCCCTTGCGGTTGTCGGCGGTGCGGTAAAGCTCGTCGCCGATGCTCGAGCCCTCGTGGACGACGGCGCTGGCGAGAATCTCCCGCGCGGCCTGCGCCACGGCCTCCCACGCCCCGGCAGCGAGGGCGTGGCACGGGGTGCGCGGGTCGATCGCGGCGCGGTGGAGGATCTCCGCGGCGTAGATGTTGCCGATGCCCGCCACCGCTCTCTGATCGAGGAGGGCGACCTTCACCCCCCGCCGCGATTCCCCCAGCCGCTCGGCGAGATCGCTGCCGGTGACGACGAGCCCGTCAGGGCCGAGCTTGGCAGCGCCGCAGGCCCGATCGAGCCCCCGCGCGTCGAGGAGCCGGATCGTCCCCAGGCCGCGCTGGTCCCAAAAGAGGAGCTTTTGGCGTGGGCCCGCGGATGAGCCAGTCCCCGTGGCGACCTCGAGCTCCATCCGGACATGGTTCGGCGTCGGCGGCTCGGCCACGAGGAGAAGCCCGGTCATCCTCGGCTCGATGACGAGCCAGTGCGGGGCCGACTCCTCCCTGCCGACTTCGATCGCCACCCGTTTGCCGAAGCGGGCGACCGACACGATGCGATCGCCCTCGAGCCGTGCCGCGATCTCGGTGGGGGGCGGGGCGATAGCCAGCGGGCGGCAGGTGCCCTGGGGGAAGCGGGCGGCGACGATCCGGGCACCGCAAAGCCCCGCGATCCCGCGGCGCATCGTCTCGACTTCGGGGAGTTCGGGCACGGGAGGCTCCTCGCGGCGGGGCTGCCGCAATGCACCAGCGACGGTGGATGGTAGCACCTGCCGGTGCGGCTACAATTGGCGACTTGCGTCGTCAGCGGTCCTCGGGCGACGCCGTTGGATCGTTCCTTCTGCCCTGCGCTTCCCACCGGAGCCTCCGCCGATGCCTTCCCCTCTCTCCCCTCCACTTCCTGCCGGTGGCATCTCGCAGGTTCCCGACGCTCACGGCCGGTTTGGCCGGTTCGGTGGCCGCTACGTCCCCGAAACGCTCTCGGCCGCGCTCGATCAGCTCCAGGCGGCTTACGACGAGGCCCGGGCCGATCCGGCCTTCCAGGCCGAGCTTGATCAGCTCCTCGCCGCCTTCGTCGGCCGTCCCCTCCCCCTCCTTTTCGCCAAGCGGCTCACGGCATACGCCGGCGGGGCCCAGATCTGGTTCAAGCGGGAGGATCTGAGCCACACCGGCGCCCACAAGATCAACAACACGCTCGGGCAGGGTTTGCTGGCGATGCGGATGGGCAAGAAGCGGATCATTGCCGAGACCGGCGCCGGCCAGCACGGCGTCGCCACCGCCACCGCCTGCGCCCGCTTCGGCCTCGACTGCGTCGTCTACATGGGGGCGGAGGACGTCCGCCGCCAGGAGCCGAATGTCCGCAGCATGCGGATGATGGGGGCGGAGGTCCGGCCGGTGGAGAGCGGCTCCCGCACGCTCCGCGACGCTATCAACGAGGCGATGCGCGACTGGATGGGCTCGGTGGAGACAACCCACTACATCATCGGCTCGGTCGTCGGGCCCCACCCTTTCCCGCGGATCACCCGCGATTTCCAGTCGGTGATCGGCCAGGAAACGCTCGTCTTTTGCCAGCAGGAGCTCGGCCGCGATCCCGACTGCGTCGTCGCCTGCGTCGGGGGGGGGAGCAATGCCGCGGGCATGTTCTATCCCCTGGTCGAACACAAGGGGATTCGCCTTGTCGGCGTCGAGGCGGGTGGCCGATCGTCCAAGCCTGGCGACCATGCCGCGAGCCTTTCCTACGGCAATGCCGGCATCCTTCATGGGAGCCTCTCCTACGTGCTCCAGGATCCCGACGGCCAAACGGCCGACGTCCATTCGGTGTCGGCGGGGCTCGACTATCCCGGCGTCGGCCCCGAGCATGCTTGGTGGCACGACACGAAGCGCGTCGAATACACGAGCGTCACCGATGCCGAGGCCCTCGACGCCTTCGATCTCGTCGCCCGGCGTGAGGGGATCCTCCCCGCACTCGAGACATCGCATGCCATCGCCTGGGCGGTGAAGGAGGCGGCTCGCCGGCCGAAGAAGGAAGTGATCGTCGTCTGTCTGTCTGGCCGCGGCGACAAAGACGCGGCGGAGATCGCCCGGCTGCGATCCATCGAGAATGGAGGGGCCCACGCATGACCATCCACCACGATTCGAAAGGCCTGTCCTCCGGGCCACTCGCCAAGACGTTCGCAGCTCTCGCCAAGGATGGCCGCAAGGCCCTCGCTCCCTTCGTGACTGCCGGCGACCCTGATCTCGACACCACGCTCGCTGTTCTCGAAGCACTCGACCGGGCCGGGGCGGCCGTGTGCGAGCTCGGTGTGCCCTACAGCGATCCGATCGCCGACGGGCCGGTCATCCAAGCCTCCTACACGCGGGCCCTCGCCGCGGGATTCACGCTCGAGAAGTTTTTCGAGATGGTGCGGCAGGCGACGGGCCGGGTGAAGATGCCGATCCTGGCGATGGTGAGCTATTCGATCATCTACCGTCGCGGGATCGATCGCTTCGTCGACGACGCCGCGGCAGCGGGGCTTGCGGGGCTTGTCGTCCCCGATCTTCCCCTCGAGGAGTCGGACGTCCTCGACGTCACCTGCAAGGGTGCGAATCTGGCCCTCGTGCGCCTCGTGACGCCGACGACCCCGCCGGAGCGGGCCGCCGAGATCGCCCGTCGGTCGACCGGCTTCCTTTACTGCGTGAGTGTTGCCGGCGTGACGGGGGCTCGGACCGATCTCCCCGAGGGGCTCGTCGAGCGGGTGAAGTGGCTGCAGACCAAGACCGACGTGCCGGTGCTCGTCGGCTTCGGCGTCAGCACGCCGGAGCAGGTCAAGCTCCTCTCGGGCGTGGCCGACGGCGCGATCGTCGGCTCGGCACTCGTTCGCCGCGTCGGTGAACTCGCGGCGGAGGGCCCGGAAGGAGTCGCCAAGGGAGTGGAGAGCTACATTGCCGACCTCGTGAACGCGGCCCGGTAGGGTTTTCCAAAAGGTCCGCCGTGGCCGACGTCCGCATGCTCCACGACCAGTTCCGCTTCGCTCGCGGAATGAGCGTTGCCTGCGGCTGGGCCAAGGCGATCCGCACCGGATGCTCCTCCGATGAGGAAGCCCGGGACGGTTCTTTGAACTCCTTGACGAGTTCTCCGCCCCTGAGGCCGATGACGGCGGTCCGGCTGCTTTCCGACAACAATCCGACGCCTCGTCGTGGCGTGATCAGGGGGCGGGGGCGTCGGGAGGCGTGTGAATGCCCCACACCGGGAACGCCATGCCGCAATTCGGGCAGACGAGAAGATTTGACGGGGGCCGTGGCGGTCCCGGGAGGACATGCCCGGCTGCCAGAAACGAGCACGGGAGAAGAACGGCCAGACCGACCGCCACGAACTCACCAGCGAAATCGCCCCCCCCGGCAGCCGCGAGGGCCCAAGCGGTGAGAAAGAGCGCGGCGGCCCCTCCGACGAGCATCAAGCAGCCAAGAAGGAAAACGTTCACGAACCGCGTCATCGATCGTTCCTTGTTGTGGGGAAACGCCGATCATCCGGGTCTTCGTGCGATCTCGATGGTTCTACGGCCTGCGGCTGCGGGTGGCTTTGTGAGATTTTGATGATGCCAGTGCCCCCCCGGTAACGGCCGCGGGAGCCTTGCCATCTTGGGGCTTCCCTCACGATCGACGCCCGGGTCAGCCCGCG
>CAJAYZ010000348.1 GCA_903949225.1 uncultured Planctomycetaceae bacterium | reverse complement strand
TACCTCCGTCGTCTCGGCAGGCCCACTTGTCCGCACGACGCTTCCCGGTGGGGCCTGCTTCGGATCCGCCAGGGAGGAGCGTGACCAGTTCGACCAGGCACTGTCGGCGAGGGCCCCCGCGGGACGGGCCGCCTCGGCCCCCGACGTCTCGAGTGGGACGTCGCGAGGGCCGCTGGCCTTGGACGGCGCGTTGGATGGCGTGGCGTTCTTGTCGCCGGACTTTGCTTCAGTGTCCTCCGATTCGGAAGCACTCGGGGCCGATGCGCCACCTTCAGGGAGGACGCCCTCGGGTCCGGAGGCACTGTCGGCCCCTGCGGCGGGCTCGGCGTCCCCTGCGGCCGCGTCGCTCTTGCCTCCGGCGTCGTCCTCGGCATCGGCCATCGCCTCTTCTTCCTCTTCTTCCTCGTCGGGCGCGGCCTCGTCGCGTTGGCTGGGAAGGGCGAGTTCGTCCTCCATGCCGGGCACCTCGGATCGGGGCGGCACGACGGGCGTCGTGGCCGGGTCAAAATGTCCGACCTGTTTCACACCCTGCCCCGGCCAGGACCGCCAGCGGGTCGCGTAGTAGCCGAATTGATCGGGCCGCACCGGGCAGTGCGCAGGGCACCCTCCCTGCTCACAGAGGCCGTTGCAGTGGAGACCGAGACGGTCGCCCACCGGACGGCATTTCCCGCAGCCCTGCTGGCCGCATTGGCGACAATCGGCGTTTGCCATGACTCCCCCGGCCAGCACCACGCCGCCGTCCGCACTCACCGTGGCGCTCGTCTGACGCACTTCAGAAGCGGCGGCACGAGCGACGGCTGGCGATCGGCCTCGCGCCGCCGTCGTCGCAGCCCCGCTCGCCCCCCCCTGTGCCCCACGCTTCGCAGCGGCATTCGATGCCGCGGCGGCCCGTTGGCCCTGCTTTGAAGTTCGGGCGGACGATTCGACCCGACGTGGCGTGGTTCCCGGGGCGGACTGCTGGGCAAACAGTTCCGGGCCTCCACCGGCCCCAAACGTGGCCGCCAACAACAGCCCCACGAGGAACGCCCGCGGCCGTGACGGCAGGCAAAAAGAGCGGGAGGATGGGGGGATCATGCTAGGCCTCGCGGTGAATCGACCGTGGTGTTTGCGGGCCCCTCGGCCTTACGACCGACAATCCCGGCTCACCAGGAATATTCGTCCCAATCCCTCCCGCTTCTTTGATCAGACTTTTAAGGATTCCAGACGACCGGTTCCTTCCCCCTAATTTGCCGCAACGGATAGGATGTTTTGAAAAGGATCCGCCCACGACGCGGAAAGCGACGCATCATGCAATCGGTCAACCTCAAACTCCTGATCATCCTCGCTGTCCTCGCCGTCGGCGGCATGGGGGGCGTGTATGCGGTCCACGAGTTCCAGGTCTATCGCAACGCCGACAATCTCCTCGCCCTTGCCCGAGAGCGAGCCGAGGAGGGCCGATCGGAGGAGGCCGTGGGCCTCTACGTCCGCTACATGGGGTTGCGTAGCGAAGACAAGGAAGCGCGGGCCGAGTTCGCCAAACTCATGCTCCGGAAGGTGGGGGCGACGAGGGCCTCGAAGGCGAGCTACGCCCAGGCTCATGACGCCCTGGAAACGGCCGTCCGGATGAACCCCGACGACGACGATCTCCGCGAGCAACTCGCCGGATTTCTCTACCGAACGGGAAACTACACCGAATCACGCCAGCATTTCGGGCTCATCCGTGATCATCGCCTGACGAATCCGGTCGCCTCGGAGGCGGTGGAAGAGGCCGTCTCCGAGGGGGAGAAAAAAGCGAAGCCTCCCACCCCCGACCACATCATCAACCTCCGTTACGCCACGTCCTGCGCGGGGATGGGGCGATACGACGAGGCCGCAGAAGTCGCCTCGAAACTGATCGGCTTCGATCTCGGCACGAAGTCGTTCGACACCTCCTGGGAACCGCTGCCCGACTGTTCCGATGCCTACCTCCTCATCGCCGAGATCCTCGCCCGTCGCTACAACGACACGACCACCGCCTCGCGGGTCATGCGTCGGCTGCCGGAAGTCTATCCCACTGACAGCAGCGCCTGGTTGTCGATGGCGTCTTGGAGCGTCTTCCACAACGATCTCGCGGCCGCGGGGATCGAGATCGCGAGAGCCGTCCAACTGGCCCCCGATTCCCCACAGGTGCTGTTTGCAGAGTTCGAGATCGCGATGCGAACCAAAGACTACGCGCGAGCCACGAAGGTGATGCAGGAAGGACTGTCCCCCTACGCCGACGACGCCCGCGTGATCATCGGAAATGCAGACCTCGCCAGGGCGATGGGGGAGCCTCTGGCGTCGCTCGATGTCCTGGTCAAAGGCGTTGAGGTCCTGCCCGACAATACGAGCATTCGCGGTCGCATCGTTGATCTGCTGTTCGACCTCGAACGCGGCGAGGAGATCGTACCGCATGTCGACGTAATACGCGAATTGGAGGGGGACGACAACCCCGTCGTCACGTGGGCCGATGCACGCCTGCTCATGGAGCGCCGGCAATGGATTCCTGCATTGGAGAAGCTGAAGTCGCTCCGACCGAACGTTGCGAGTTCCCCTCAACTCACCCATGCCGTCGACCTCGCCCTGGCGATCTGCCACCAGGCGCTCGGCCAATCAGATGAGCTTCTGGAGGCGAGCCGACGGGTGCTGGCCGACGAGCCAAACTCCTATCAAGCCCGGGTCGCGCTCGCTACAGCCCACTCGCAGGCCGGGAGAGACGACGAGGCATTGGCGGCATTCGAATCGCTGGCTGCAACCCAGGCCCCAGAAAACCTCCCACGGATGCAGTTGCTCTGGGCCCCTCTCCTCGACCTCCGCGTCAAGGACCAACTCCGTCGCCCGGAGCCGAAACGCAATTGGAATAAGGTCGACGAACTGGTCGAACTTCTCAGCACTTCCCCGCACATCGGAGATGCCCAAGTCGCCTCGATCCGATCGAACGTTCTGCAGCGCCGCGGAGACGAATCCGGAGCGGTGGAGATTGCATCACGGGCATTCGAAGCCTCGTCGGACGATCCGCTGGTGGCCGCACAGTTCGTGACGCTCCTCCTCGCCAACCAAGACATCGAGCGGGCGAAGAAGACCATCGATCGCCTCAGCACCGCAGTCCGCCGCGATCCACGGGTGCTCTCCGCGGAGGCCAGGGTTTCCGCCAGCGAAGGGAGTGAGGCAGGCGAGGCCGGGTTGGCGTCGGTCGAAAAAGTGTGCGAGGAGATCCCCGCCAAAGATGCTGTTCTCGTCCTTCTCACCATCATGGGAATCCGCGTTCAGCAGCGCAATATTCCAGAGGCTGAACGGATCGCCGCCGTGATCCTCGAGCGGGAACCGTCGGAGATCCGCGCTCATGCATCGCTCCTCCAGATCGCGATCGACGAAAAGGATGTCGACAAGTTGTCCGCATACGCCGAACAGATCGGCGATTTGACCGGACGCTCGTCGGCACCGTCGCGAGTTGCCCAAGCGATGGTGATGATCCTGAAAGTCCAGATCTCACGGGAAAAGCAACTCGGCGAAGACAGGATGCCCCCGCCAATCTCGGCGGAGGATCGCCAATCGATCGAGCAGGCCCGCAATTTTTTGCTCGAGGCCCAAAACGATCGCCCGGGATGGTTCCAGATTCAGCAGTGCTTCGCGGAGATTGCCGGGATCCGCGGATATAATGCCGCCTGTATCAGCCACCTCCGGAAGGCAATTGAACTGGGCGCTACGAACCCGGCAGTCCGACGGATGCTCGTCGGGATGCTGCGGCAGGCAGGCCGACTCGACGAGGCGCAGGAAGTCATTGGTGCGATGGGCGACGCAGCCGGACTCGGCGCTGCACGCATCAGCGCCGACATCGACGTTCAGGCGGGCCGCTTCGACGAGGCTGTGGCCCGCGCTGAAGAAATCACCCCGGCAGACGAGTCGAACGTCGACCATCTCCTCTGGTTCGCCCGCCTGCTGCAGGCGTGCGAGAAGCAGCCCCGCGCTGTGGAAGTCTTTGAGCGGGCCGCTGAACTCGCCCCCGAAAGGCTCGATTGCTGGATCGAGCTTATCCGTCAGCAACTCCTGCTGGGTTCCGCGCAGCAGGCCGATGCTTCTCTGCAACGGGCCACCGCCGTTCTCAGCGGGCCCGACAAAGAAATCGTCGCGGCGGTCTTCCACGAGATGCAGGGTGATGCCGGAAAGGCGGAGGTGGCCTACCGAAACGCGACTCTGGCTGCACCGACCGAGCACCGCGTTGCCCGGCGATTCGCCGAGTTCCTCCTCCGCCGTGGCCTTCTGAATCCAGCCAAGGCCGAACTCCTGCGAATCATCGCCATGCCCGAAGCGGCTGGCACGACGAGCCTCTATTGGGCCCGCCGCAGGCTCGCCCAGGACTACACGAGGAATGCCTCATATCGCGAACTCCAGGAGACTCTCGGCATTCTCCGGAAGAACATCGATGCCGAAGGAGAATTGACCCCGGAGGACATTCGGATCGAGTTTGCGATTCTCATGGATCGCGAAGAGCCGGAGTGCTGGAGGCAGGCCGTCTCGCTCCTCGATGAACTGAAGCGCCGGGGCGAACTTGACGTCGAACAGCGTGTTTTGCTGGCCTGGCTTCAGGACAAACTCGGCAACTGGCTGGAGTCCCGCGAAACGCTCTTCGACATCGCGGCCGAATCGAACTGCCCACCTGCCGTGATCGCCACGCTCGTCGAGCAACTCATCGCCCACGGGGAACTCTCCTCCGCACGCACCTGGGCAACCCGACTTCGGCAAAATGCCCCCGACGCGCCGATGACGGTCCGGCTCGACGCCAAACTCGCCATCGCTGCCGACGACCGTGAAGCGGCCGCCGAAGCGGCACGGAAACTCATTCCCCAAGGCCCGACCACGCCGGAGACCGCCGGATCGATCGGGGCCGTGGCCCAGTTGGTGGAGGAGCTCGGCTTCCCGAAGGCGGCCGACAAGCTCTACGCGGAATACGCCGAACTGTCTGCCGACGGGGTCCTGGCTCGGGCAGCTTTCCTCGGACGCCAACAGCGCACCGAAGAGGCGATCGAGTTCCTCGCGACCCCACGGGATCAGCTGTCTATTCTCGATGTTCTCGGCACGGGGGCCGGAATCCTCGAAGCCAACGGCGAATCCCCATCCGCGATGGCCGATGAGCGTCTCGTGGAAATGTGTGCGAAGGCCCGTCGGGCCGATCCGGAATCAGTCATGATCGTGATTCTCCAGGGCGCTGTGATGGAGTTGATCGGCAGGTCGGACGAGGCGGTTGTGATCTACCGGGAACTCCTCGCCACCCCCGACATCGATCCGGTTGTCGCCTCGCGGGCCAAGAACAACCTGGCGGCGATTCTTATTGCCAGGAAGGAGATCGACGAGGCCAAGCAGTTGATCGATTCGGCGGTCGCCGAACTCGGCCCCCACCCGACGCTTCTCGACACCCGGGCCCTTGTTTGGCTCGCGCGAGGCGACACCACGCGTGCGATCGAGGATCTGAAGGAGTCGTTGTTGGCCCCTTCGGCCACGACCCATCTCCATATGGCACTGGCCGCCTACGACGCGCGGATGACCACGGAGTGCCGTGCCGCCCTGATCAACGCCGAAAAGAAGGGGCTTCGAACCGAACGGCTCAACAAGGCCGACCGGGAACGCCTCGACACCCTCGACAAAGTGCTCGCCGAGCAGGTTGACAGGTAGGCGGTGCGCGGAGGGAACTGAGAACGTTCCTGGACGGCAGTGGCGACTTGGCGTCCCGCCGCTATCGCCCCTGCATGGCCCGGGAGCGGGCCAGCGCGTCCTCGGCCTCGGCGATCTTTCCGGCTCGCATGCAGGCGACACTCAGTGCCGTGTAGCTGAACGGGTCGTTTGGCTCGAGTTCACAGGCGCGACGGGCGTGCCTGACGGCGTCTTCATGCCGCTCGAGGCGGGTGCACCAAGCGGCGAGTGCTGAATAGGCCAACGCGAAATCTGGGTGGTCGGCAACAACCGCTTCGAGTTCGGCCACGGCTTCCGCCAGCCGCCCGGAGTCCTTCGTGGCGTGGGCGGCATCATAGCGTTCGTCGCGAGTCGTCATCCCTCTTCCCTCCTCGGTTTGCCTGAACTGCGTCTCAGGCCCAATCTTCCACGTCATCCACGCCGGCGGCACAGGAGTGCATTCTAACTCTTGGGAGAAAAAATCCTCGCCCCAAGTTTTTCCCGTTCATACCCGCCGCCATCGACCGCTTTTGCTGCTCCCCTCGGCTCCGGCCCCTTTGGACGATTCCGAGGGCCGCGGCAGCCCACATGGCGAACCGGGGGACCTGCGGCCAAAGGCGTGATCGGGGGAAGCTGGAAGAGCTGGGAAGCCGCTTTTCGCGGGTTGAAAATGCCATTGAATCCTCGCCCGCAGGAAGACGATAACCCTGCGGATTCATTCGGACGTCACGGAACGCCGCAACAGACGACAGCGGCCTGCCGTTCGTTCGAACCCCGACGGGATCGGGTCCACCGCTCGATCGATCCCGGCCTTACGTCCCGAGCTGCTCCCGATCTGGAAGGCACGCCGTGAGCATTCATCCGTTGGCTGCCGTGAGCCCCGAGGCCAGGCTTGGTGCGGGCGTCAAGGTCGGCGCCTTCGCTTCCGTGGAGGCCGGAGTCGAACTTGGGGACCACTGCCTCGTCGCCTCGGGCGCCGTGATCAAGTCCGGCGTCACCGCCGGTTGCCACAACGAGTTCTGCGAGCATTCGGTCATCGGCGGCGCCCCGCAGCACGTGGCCAGGCCGGCCGATGTCGGGCGCGTCATCATCGGTGACCACAACGTCTTCCGCGAGCACGTCACGGTTCATCGCGGGCTCAAGCCAGGCTGCGACACCATTGTCGGGAGCAGCAATTACGTCATGGCAGGGGGCCACTTCGGCCACGACTCCTTGGTCGGCAATAGCTGCATCTTCGCCAACGGCAGCATGCTCGGGGGACATGTCCAAATTGAGGACAAGGCGTTCGTTTCCGGCGCCGTCGCGGTCCATCAATTCTGCCGTGTAGGCCGCTTGGCCATGGTCGGTGGGCATGCGCGGGTCACGCAGGACATCCCCCCGTACATGCTCGTCGATGGTCAGAGTGGATGCATCGTGGGCCTCAACGTCGTCGGGCTGCGACGAAGTGGGCACACGGCCGAAGACATCGCTGATCTCAAGAACGCCTACCGCATTATCTATCGTCGCGGCCTTTCCTGGCAGGAGGTGCTGGAGACGCTGCGCACGGAGTTCCGTGCGGGCC
>CAJAYZ010000347.1 GCA_903949225.1 uncultured Planctomycetaceae bacterium | reverse complement strand
TTTCGCCCTCCGGGCTGCGCTCACCGGCGAGGCCGGCTCCCGGGGCACGGGCGACCCCTCGCTGCAGAGCGTTTGTTTGGCTAACAGGGGAGATTGTGGTGCTGCAAGGTAGTGGATGGACCTTCCGTTTCCACCGCAGGAGACTGAACCACCGCCAGCTTCCGGGGGCCGCCGCAACGAGGCGGCACCAGCAGGCTCGCGCATCGCAGGAGACTCACGATGGATTGGATGGAGTGGTATGAGGGGCTGTGGAAGCCGTCGTGGACGCCTGCGCCGGCGACGATCGGGGCGATCTGGGGGATGCTCTATCCGGTGATCGCGGTGACGTTCCTGTTTGTCTTCGTGCAGGTAGGGCGGGGGCGGATGCCGTGGCTGGTGGCGGTGCCGTTTGTGATCAATCTGGCGGCGAATCTCTCTTTCACGCCGATCCAGTTCGGGCTGCGGAATCTGCCGCTGGCGGCGGTCGACATCCTCGTCATCTGGGGAACGCTGCTGTGGATGATGGCGGCGGTGTGGCGCCACAGTCCGTGGGTGGCGGTGGCCCAGGGGCCGTACTTCGTCTGGGTGTCGATCGCGACGGTATTGCAGCTCTCGATGACCTGGATGAACCGGCCTTCGGGGTGAAACAGGCGGGTTCCATCACCGCTGTCATCGAGTCACGATGGCTCGTCCATGGGGCGCCAATACCCGGACTGGCGTCGATGATGGGCGATGGCCACGACGAGGAGGTGTTCACCGTCATGGCGAAAAACGATTCGAAAAGGGAATCGCTGCACCCGGCCTTGGCGATGAATTCCGTCGATCATCGCAAACCGTTCAGGCTCGCGCGCGATCCTTTCCAGGGCGTCGAGAATCGCATCGGCAAAGCGGATCGCGACGTCGTGGCTTCGCTCCGCATACCAATCAAAGGCGGTGTCAAAATCTGCCTTGGCGAGCCTAAGAAACAGGACGTCGGCCATCAGCCTGCGTCCCCGTTCCCACCCCTTCCTCGAAGCCTCTGCAGCGCGTCGGCCCTGATCGTGTCCCAAGGAATCGTTTTGGCGGTTCCCGCTTCGAACGCTGCCGACCGCCGATGGATCTCGGCTTTCCATTCATCCGAGAGTGGCGGCAGTGCGTTTTCGGGGACGGTATCCCAGAGGGCCTCGATCAACTCCAGACGGTCGGCGACGGGGAGTTGGGAGGCGTCGGTCAGCAGCGAGTTGAGATCGCTCATGGGCAGCAGCCTCGTCGAGAGTGCGTTGGGACTCGACGGGGAAATATACGTGCGTTCACCCATTGGGTCAATCGACGTCGCGGGCGTCCGGCGCCGTGTGCCAGTCGCTGACGGACGGGCATCTCGCCCCGGTCGTCGAACTGGTTGCGGAACATCTGCTGGCTCTGTCCCAGCAACCGCTCTTCCGTCATCGCTGGTCGGTGGGGCAGACTCTGGCCGTGGTTCCGAACCGTCCTTCCAGGACTCGCCTGCGATGTCGTCGTTTTTCCGGCCTGTCAAACGGGCGATCCGTGGTCTGTTTGGAACCGATGCGATGCTGCGGCATTTGCAGGTGGCAGACGAAAAGCGGCAGCGCGACGTGCTCCTCCTCGGCAACGCGATCCAGTATGCGGCAGCGGATCCGGCCGATGTCCGCGCGCTCCCGGAGTATGCGCGGGCGGCGAGCGTGGTGAAGCTCTTGCAGACCTGTCGCGTGGAGGGGACGCCCTTGGTGCGCGTCGGCGGGGAGATCGACGGCGGGTATGTGATGCTCGATACGATGCGGCCGCCGACGGTGACGGCTGGCTACAGCTTCGGGGTCGGGCATGACGTGTCGTGGGATGTCGATGTCGCGCGGCGGGGGATTGATCTGTTTCTCTATGACCACACAGTGAAGCGACTGCCTGAACCGGTGCCGCGGGCGAAGTTTTTCCGCACGGGGATCCGGGGGCGGGATCCGGCGGCAGGCCAGAAGACGGTGGCCGAGGTGCTCGCCGACAACGGGCATACCGGGCGGCGCGATCTCGTCCTCAAGATGGACATCGAGGGGGCGGAGTGGCCGGTACTCGAGGAGGTGTCGAGCGAGACGCTCGCGAGCTTTTCGCAGATTGCCGTGGAGCTCCACGGGATGGGGGATGCGCTCACGCCGGAGGGTCATGCGCGGATCAGCGGGGCGCTCGGGAAGCTCGCGGTGACGCACCAGCCGATCCATGTCCACGGCAACTGCAACGTGGTGCCGGTGTGGATCGGGGGGCTCGTGCTCCCGCCGGTCCTCGAGGTGAGCTACGTGCGGCGGGTAGATCACGAGGGGAAGTTCGTGCCCCGCGACGAGGTCTTTCCGACCGATCTCGATCGGTCGAACTCTCTAGAGCTGCCCGACATCTATCTGGGCCGGACCTTTTCGCGGCCGCGGTCGGGCTGAGAGGGGACATCGGCCGGAGGGGCGGGGCCCCCGAGAAAAAAATCTGGCCTTCCCGGATCGACCCGCCTAGACTTTTCCCTGGCAGGGGACGCTGATCCGGTAAGGCACCGGGGCAGCCGTCCCCGACCGACCGTTCCCCGGTGACGGCCGGGGAGATAGCCGCCCGGCGGCGGAGTGCGTGCAGGCACCGCGACGGCTGGGGTTCCTCGTAACCAAAGGAGGTGATTCAGTGACGCATAGCGACTGTACCAGGAGGCTGCGCCGCTGACGGCGGGTCGACGGGTCTGCCGTTGCCGCAGCCCGTCTGCGAGGAGGTGCTCTCTGGCCTCTGAGCTGACGAACTCTCTATGGCTGCCGCCCCCGCGAGGGGGCGGCAGTTTTTTTTGCGCTCGTCCCTTTTTCCGGGGCTTCCGGCGGGAGTTCCGGCGCCGCGGGGCGGCGTTCCCGGTGGTATTCTTTGGATGGTCCGCTCCCGGGGGTTTACGGGCGGACCGATCGAGGGCCAGTCCTTTGCCGCTTGCCTGCTTCCCAGCCATGAGCCGATGGGGCGCCTGCGCGACCAGGGTGGTGTCGTTGCTCCTGACGGGGTTGGCGGGGTTGGCGGCGATCACGCCCGCTGCCGCGGAGGTGCCGGCGGCCGTTCCTGCGACCGATCCCGCAGCGTTTTTTGCCGAGAAGATTTCCCCGCTTCTCACTTCCCACTGCGTGGCGTGTCACGGCCCCGAGAAGCAGGAGGGGGGCTTGCGGCTCGATTCGCTCGCCGGGCTTTCGGCGGGCGGGGAGGCGGGGCCGGTGATCGTGCCGGGGTCGGCGGCTGAAAGTGTCCTCGCCGGCGCGATCGGGTATGCCGACGAGGCCCTCGCCATGCCTCCCGACGGGAAGCTTCCCGACGAGGCTATTCAAGCGATCCGCGCCTGGATCGATGCCGGCGCCCATCATCCGGCAGGACGGATCGAAACGCCGGCGCTGAAGCCGCCGTTTGACCCGGTCGCGAAGCGGGCCTTCTGGTCGCTCACGGCCCCTGTTCGGGCAACGCTTCCAGCCGTCCATGATCCCGCCAACGTGGTCAATCCAATCGACGCCTTCGTGGTAGCCCGGCTCGACGCGGAGGGGATCGAGCCGGCCGCTGTGGCCGACAAGGCGACGCTCCTGCGCCGGGCGTCGTTCGCGCTGACGGGCCTCCCGCCGACGCCCGACGAGATCGACGCCTTCCTGGCGGACCAGTTGCCGGAGGCCTGGGATCGGGTGATCGATCGATTGCTCGCGTCGCCGCGCTACGGCGAGCATCAGGCCAGGCACTGGCTCGACGTCGTCCGCTATGCCGACTCCAACGGCCTCGACGAAAACATCGCCCACGGCAACGCCTGGCGCTACCGCGACTGGTGCATCACTGCCTTCAACCGTGACGAGCCGTTCGACGCCTTCCTCCGGGCCCATCTGGCCGGCGATCTCCTCGTCGAGGAGGGGATGGCCCCGGCGAGGCGGGCGGAGCTGCTCACCGCCACAGGATTTCTGGCGATGGGGCCGAAGGTCCTCGCCGAGGGGGACCAACAAAAACTCCTCGCCGACATCATCGACGAGCAGATCGACACGACCGGCAAGGCGTTCATGGGGCTGTCGCTCGGCTGTGCCCGTTGCCACGATCATAAGTTCGATCCGGTTTCCCAGGCCGACTACTACGCGCTTGCCGGCGTCTTCAAAAGCACGCAGACGATGGAGTCGCTGGCGCGGATCGCGAAGTGGCACGAGAACGACGTCGCGAGCCCCGAGGAGCAGGCGGCGCTTGCGGCCGCGCGCGAACGCCTCGCGGAGCAGAAGCAGCAGATCGACGATCTCGTGGCTGGAACGCGGGCGACGCTCGTGCAGGCCGGCGCCGCGGCGCCAGCGGGCGCGGCTGCCGAGACCGGGAGCACTGCAGCTCCTGCGGAGATCCCCGAGGAGCGGTTTCCCGATGACGTGAAGGGGAGGCTCGCGGCGCTTCGCGACGAAATGAAAAAGCTCGAGGGAGCACTCCCGCAGTTGCCGACGGCGATGGGGGTGAAGGAGGGAGTGGCTGAGGAGGCGAGGATCGCCGTCCGCGGCAGCCATCTCACCCTCGGCAGGCGGGTGAACCGCGGAGTCCCTGTCGTCCTCGAGATCGACAAGGCGCTTGCGGCGCCGCCAGCGGGGAGCGGGCGGAAGGAACTGGCGGCGTGGCTCACCGATTCCCGTCATCCACTCACGGCACGGGTGTTTGTCAATCGGTTGTGGCGCTGGCACTTCGGCCGGGGAATCGTCCCCACGACCGACAACTTCGGGTTCCAGGGGGAGAAGCCGACCAATCAGGCGCTCCTCGATTGGCTGGCGGTG
>CAJAYZ010000346.1 GCA_903949225.1 uncultured Planctomycetaceae bacterium | reverse complement strand
GGCTGCGACGATCGGGAGGGCGGGAACCGGATCGGTGACCATCCAGCCGGAGGGATTCGTCCGCTTGATGTAGTCCTCGAACTCGCCGCGGAACTTCTTGATGGCATTCTTGATCGGCCAGGCTGCCCCGTCGGCGAGGCCGCAGATCGTCGACCCGGGCATCATGCCCATGGTGTTGCCGATCTCGGCGAGGAGCTCGAGATCCTTGAGCCGGCCCTTGCCGGCGCGGATCCGCTCGAGCATCCGCAGCGACCAGGCCGTTCCCTCGCGGCACGGCGTGCACTGCCCGCAGGATTCGTGGGCGAAGAACCGGCAGGAGTTGTGGAGGAAGTCGACGATGCTCACTGTCTCGTCGATGACGACGACAGCAGCCGTGCCGAGGCCGAGGCAGCCGACCTTGCCGGGGCCGGCGAAGTCGAGCGGCGTGTCGAGTTCGGCCTCCGTCAGCAATCCCATCGAGATTCCGCCGGGGATCACGGCCTTCGCCTTCCGTCCCTTCCACACCCCGCCCCCTTGGCCGTCGATGAGTTGGCGGGCGGTGATGCCGAGAGGGGCCTCGTAGCAGCCGGGGCGTTCAACGTGTCCGGAGAGGCAATAGAGCTTCGGCCCGTAGCTCCCCGGATCACGCGGGTTGTTCGGGTCGGAGGGAACGCCGATCGAACGAAACCAATCGACGCCGCGACGGGCGATCTGGGCGACACAAGCCATCGTCTCGATGTTGTTGACGACCGTCGGCTTGCGGAACAGCCCCTCGATCGCCGGGAACGGCGGCTTGATCCGCGGCCAGGCTCGCTTCCCCTCGAGGCTCTCGATCAGCCCCGTCTCCTCGCCACAGATGTAGGCGGCCGCACCGCGATGGAGGTAGAGGTCGAGCGAGAATCCGCTTCCCTGAATGTTCTTACCGAGGAGCCCGGCGGCGTAGGCCTCGTCGATCGCCCCTTGGAGGCGGTCCCAGGACTGCGGATATTCGTAGCGGAGATAGAGGTAGGCGGTGGTGGCCCGCGTCGCGTAGGCCGAGAGGATGATCCCCTCGATCACCTGGTGCGGGTCGTCCTCCATCAGGATCCGATTGTTGAAAGTCCCCGGTTCGCTCTCGTCGGCATTGATGCAGAGGTAGATCGGGCCGGGATGATCCTTGGGAAGGAACGTCCACTTGAGCCCTGTGGGGAATCCGGCGCCGCCCCGGCCGCGAAGGCCAGAAGCCTTCACCAACTCGATCACGTCCGTCGGCTGCTTCTCCTTCAGCATCCGCTCGAGCGGCGCGTAGCCGCCGCGGCTGCGATAGCTCGCGAGCGTGTGGCTCCCGGCAACGCCGACGGCTTCGAGAAGAACCGGTTGGAAAGTGGTCATGGGATCGTTGGAGAGGGCGGCGGCGGCGGAGGTGAACGGCTCAGGATGACTTTCCGGCCCGGGCATCGCGGACGAAGGCCTCGGCCGATTCCTTGGTGAGATTCTTGTGGAGCGTCTTGCCGGCGAGCATGCAGGGGGCGAAGTCACAGGCCCCGAGGCACTCGGCCGGTTCGACGGTGAGGGCGCCATCGGCGGTCGTGCCGTAGGGATCGATCCCGGCGGCATGGCAGATGTGGTCGAGGATCTCCTCGCCCCCCCGCAACGCGCACGAAATCGACCGGCAGACCCAGGCCCGGGTCTCGCCCGATGGCTTGTCCTGCGGGAAGAATTGATAGAAGGAGAGCGTGTCCTGGACCTCGGCGGGGGCGAGGCCGAGGAGTTGGGCCACCTCGACGACGGCCTCGTAGGGCACGTACCGCAGTTCTTCGTTGACGATGTGGAGGGCCGGCAGCGTCAGCGCGCGACGGTTCGGATAGCGGGGCGCGAGCGCCTCGATGCTCGCAACCATCTCGGGCGTCAGGATCCGCTGGGTGGTGATCATGGGGCGGGAGGGAATGGGGGCTGGTCGGACGATTGCCAAGGGGGCGGTGGGGGCGGTTCAGCGGTCGAGTTCAGCGGCGATGATGTTGAGGCTGCCGAGGACGGCAACGACGTCGGAGTGCGTGTGCCCCCGAATCAGCTGAGGGAAGAGCGAAAAGTGGAGCACGGAGGGGGGGCGGCAGCGGGCTCGGTAGGCGGTGTCATCGCCATCGCCGACGACATAAAAGCCGAGTTCGCCGTTGGGGGCTTCGATGGCTGCGTACGACTCCTCGTACGGCACCTCGAACGAGCGGTTGCTCATCGAGAGTTCGAAGTGGGAGATCGTCCCCTCGATCGTCGAATAGACTTGCTCCTTCGTCGGTCGTGCAACCCGCTGGTCAGCGCCGACGTTCACCTCGCCGGCGGGGATGTTCTCGATCGCCTGATTG
Source organism: uncultured Planctomycetaceae bacterium (assembly GCA_903949225.1). Classification (GTDB taxonomy): domain Bacteria; phylum Planctomycetota; class Planctomycetia; order Pirellulales; family UBA1268; genus QWOP01. Next base: position 2,488 of record CAJAYZ010000346.1, on the reverse strand, counting down.
AGGATCTTCAGGCTCTCGCGCATCTCCTGCATGCGGACGAGGTAGCGGGCATAGCAATCGCCGGCGGCAGCACAGCAGATCTGGAAGTCGTAATCGGCGTAGGCGAGGTAGGGCTCGTCCTTCCGCAGGTCGCGGGTGACGCCGCTGGCGCGGGCCACAGGGCCCGAGGCGCCGCCGTTGATCGCCTGCTCCTTCGTGAGTACGCCGACCCCCTTCGTGCGGTCGACGAAGATCCGGTTGCGGGTCAGCAGCCGTTCCATGTCGTCGAGCGTCTTGGGGAAGGTGCGGAGGAAGGTGCGGATCTTCTCGATCACCAGCGGCGTGAAATCATGGGAGACCCCGCCGACCCGGGTGTAGCTGTTGGTGAACCGGGCCCCGCAGAGCGTCTCGAAGATGTCGTAGATCACCTCACGCTGGTAGAAGCCGTAGAGGAAGAAGGTGAACGCCCCCGTGTCGAGCCCCACCGCCCCGTTGCAGAGGAGGTGGTCACTGATCCGGGCCAGTTCGGCGACGATCGTGCGGATCACCTTGCAACGTGGCGTCAGATCGATCCCCAGGAGCGTCTCCACGGCGTGGTGCCAGGCGACGTTGTTGGCCATCGGCGAGATGTAGTTCATCCGGTCGGTGACCGTCACGTACTGGTTGAACGTGAGGTGCTCGCCGATCTTCTCAAAGCCTGAATGGAGGTAGCCCATCTCCGGCATCGCATCGACAACCCGCTCCCCCTCGAGCTTGAGGACGAGCCGCAGGGTCGTGTGCGTCGCGGGGTGCTGGGGGCCGAAGTTGAGCGTCCAGAGGTAGTCCTCCTCGCGGGTGGCCGCCGGACGGACGCGGGTGTCGTGATCGGGGGCGATCGACATGGTGGCCTGCGGGCTTGAAGGAACGGGAGGAGTTTCGGGGCGGAGTGACGGGCCGGAGGAAGCGAACGACGCTTCAGCCGTCCTCGCGGGTGAGAACGGGGAAGTTGTGGCGTTCGCCACGCCCCTGGAGCGGGTAATCCTTGCGGAGCGGATGCGCGGTGAACTGTTCCGGCATCATCAGACGGCGGAGGTCGGGGTGGCCGACAAACCGGATCCCGAACATGTCCCACACCTCGCGCTCGAGCCAATCGGCCGAGCGCCACACGCCGACGACGCTGCGCACGGCAGGCTCGGGATCATCGACGAACACCCGCACGGTGAGCCGGCGGGGGGTGGCGGTCGAGGCGAGGAGGTACACCAAGCCGTAGCGACGCTTGGCGCCACGATATTCGAGGTAGTCGACGCAGGTGACATCGACGAGGAGATCGAAGCCGGCCGCGGCGAGGAAGGAGAGGACCTCGAACGAGGCCGGTTCACCCACCACGACGCGCGTCTGGCCACGGTACGCCGAGGTCTCGAGCCCAGGAAATCGGGCGACGAGCGTCTCGAGAATATCGGCGGTGGGGGACGGGTCGGTCGTCATGATGTCGTGGGCTGCGGCTGGGGCGGGATGCTGGGTTAGGACGGAGGAGCGCTGGTCGCGTGGCCAATCGCGGGGGTCAGGAGCGGGGGAAACGCAGCTCCCGCTGGATGACCGGATTGCGGGCGGCATCGAGGGAGAGTGGGCCGACGGCCTCGACGAGGGCCCGCTTGCGGAGTTGACGCTCGCGCGTTTCGAACTCCCGGCCGGTGATCGTCCCCTCGCGTTGGATCTTGTCCTGGAGATCGATGATCGCCTGGATGAGCTGTTCGGGCCGGGGAGGGCAGCCGGGGACGTACATGTCGACCGGGATGAAGCGGTCGATTCCCTGCACGACGGCATAGGTGTCGAAGACGCCACCGGTGCTCGCACAGGCGCCCATCGAGATGCACCACTTCGGCTCGTGCATCTGCTGCCAGATCCGCTGCAGCACCGGGAGCATTTTCATGACGACGCGGCCGGCGACGATCATCAGGTCGCACTGCCGGGGGCTGAACCGGAAGACCTCGGCACCGAAGCGGGCGAGGTCGTGCTTGCTTGCGCCGGTCGCCATCAGCTCGATGCCGCAGCAGGCCGTGGCGAAGGGCATCGGCCAGAGGCTGTTCTTGCGGCACCAGTTTGCCAACGCATCGAGTTGGCCGACCATGACATTTTCTGGAAGCTCAAGACCGCCAGACGAACCGGAATGCACTACCGCCATCGAAACACCCCCTTGCGCCAGTCATAGGCGAAGCCGACAACGACCAGGGCGATAAACAGCATCGCGCCACCAAATACGAGTCCGCGGGAGGAGACGAGCCCGCCGTCCACGGCGGCATCGATCCCAGCCGCCGAGCGGCTGGCGACGGCCCACGGATAGAGGAATAGCAGTTCGACGTCAAACACCAGAAAGGTGATCGCGACCAGGTGGAAGCGAACGTCAAATCGCCGCTTGGTGTCGTGGAAGGGATCCATGCCGCTCTCGTACGGCATCTCCTTCACAGCCCCGGACCGCCGGGGGCCGATCAGCCCCGCGGCCACCACGAGGCCGACCGAGACCGCCGCCGCG
>CAJAYZ010000345.1 GCA_903949225.1 uncultured Planctomycetaceae bacterium | reverse complement strand
CTATGAATACGTCAATGGCACGTGGCTGAAAGACACGCCGATCCCGGCCGACAAGAGCAACTACGGCGCCTTTATCAAGCTCGATGATCTCTCGCGCGAGCGGATCCGGGCGATCGTCGAGCAGGCTGCGGCCGCCGAGGCCCCGGCCGGGAGCGACGCCCGCAAGGTGGGCGACTTCCATCGTGCCTTCATGAACACCGAGCGAACCGCGAGCCTCGGCCACGAGCCGATTGCGGCCATCCTCGGCCACATCGATGCGCTTTCCTCGCACGACGACCTGGCCCACGCCTTCGGCATGGCGGGGCAGTTTGGCGTGGCGTCGCCGATCGGCCACTTCGTCGGCATCGACGACAAAGACTCGACGCGCCACCTGACAACGGTCGTCCAGGGGGGCTCGACGCTCCCCGATCGTGATTACTATTTGAAGGACGGTGAGAAGGAGAATGCCGCGCGCGCGGCGCTCGTGGCCTACGTCAATCGGCTCGCCGAGCTGACCGGCGACGCGACGGCCAAGCCGGGCGAGACGGTGCTGGCCCTTGAAAAGCAACTCGCCGAGATCCAGTGGCCGCGCGTCGAGCTCCGCGACGCGATCAAGACCTACAACAAGTTTGCCGCCGACGATTTTGCGGCCAAGACCCCGAATCTTCGCTGGGCGAAATTCATCGAGGCGGCCGGCACCCCCGGCATCACCGAGGTGAACGTGGCGACGCCGAGCTACTTCGAGAAGCTCGACGCCCTCTTCCCCACGATCGACGTCGCCACCTGGAAGACGTGGCTGCGGTTCAAGACGATCGACGCCTTCGCCCCCTACCTCGCCCCCGACTTCGAGGCGGCCCACTTCGACTTCCACGGCCGGAAGATCGCCGGGATCCAGGAAGAGCTGCCGCGCTGGAAGCGGTCGGTGGAGGCGATCAGCGGCAAGGGGGCGGGCGACTTCGGTGCCTTGGGCGACGTTGTCGGCAAGCTCTACGTGAAGGAGCACTTCACGCCAGAGGCGAAGGCCAAGATGGACCTCCTCGTGAAGAATCTCCTGGTGGCCTTCGGGTCGAGCATCGACGAGCTCTCCTGGATGACCCCGGAGACGAAGGGGAAGGCGAAGGAGAAGCTCGCGAAGATCACGCCGAAGATCGGCTATCCGGAAAAGTGGCGCGCCTACGACGGTCTCGAGGTGCAGTCGGACGATCTCGTCGGCAACATCATCCGGTCGCGGAAGCTTGAGCACGACCGCAACGTCTCGAAGCTCGGGCTACCTGTCGATCGAGAGGAGTGGGGGATGACACCGCAGACGGTGAACGCTTATTACAACCCCTCGCTCAACGAGATCGTTTTCCCGGCGGCGATCCTCCAGGCCCCGTTCTTTTCGGTCGATGCCCCCGACGCCCTCAACTACGGCGGCATCGGCGGCGTCATCGGCCACGAGATCAGCCACGCCTTCGACGATCAGGGGAGCCGCTACGACGGCAACGGCAACCTCGAGAACTGGTGGACCGACCAGGATCGGGTGGCCTTCGAGGGGCTGACCAAAAGGCTCATTGAGCAGTATTCGTCGTACGAGCCGCTCCCTGGGCGCAAGCTCAAGG
>CAJAYZ010000344.1 GCA_903949225.1 uncultured Planctomycetaceae bacterium | reverse complement strand
GCAACAGGGGATTGGTGGCCCCGGCGGTCGTCCCGGCCAACTTCGGCAGGTTCCCGCCGAGCGGGCGCCGGCCGGCGCCCGCTCGGCGGGAACCTGCCGAAGTTGGCCGGGACGACCGCCGGGGCCACCAATCCCCTGTTGCTGCTGTTGGGCCATCGTGGCCGCGGCCTTGAGGGCACCGGCACCGAGCGACAGCCGGGTGACGAAGCCACCGTCGATCGGCTTTCCAGAGACCTTCACCGAGCCGGAGTCCTTGTCGGTTTCGACGAAGCTGCCGGCCTGCTCGGCGGCGGCTTCGGCCTGCGGGCCGACCCCCATCGAGGCGGCGTAGGTGAGGATCCGGTCGAGGGCTAGGGCGATCGCGGCCCCGGGGACTTCCGCATCGGCGACGGTCGTGTTGGCCTTGCCGTTGGTCTCGAGGAGCGTCTCCAGCCGGGCCTTGACGTCGCCGCCATGGAGAAGGAACGCGTAGTCGGGAGTGACCGCGAGGGTCAGCTCGACTGCGGGGCCAACGATCCCGGCGGCCGGAGTGGCGGAGACGTCGATCGTCACAGTGTGGAGATTCGCCTTCCCCACCTTGCCGCTATCGAACTTCGCCTTCACTTCCTTCGGAATCGCCGAGCCGGGGCCGAAGAGCTCCTTGACCTGTTTCTCCAGCTTCGGCCCATCGGCGATGTGGGCGCCGGCGGTGATCAGCGGGAGTTGGCCGGCGACACTCGTGTCGACCGTGACGGCGGCGTCGAGCCCGCCGGCATCGGCCATCGCGTCGACGAGCCCTCGCACGACCGTGGCCACGATCTGCATCGTCTTGTCGTTCCCCTGCGGCAGGGCACCATCGAGCATCGCCACGATCTGGCGGCGCTGCGAATCGTTGAGGGGCTGAACGGCGTGGGCCGAAAGCGCCGGCAGGCCGCCATCCTTGGTGGCAGCGGTCGCTACCGTCAGGGACGACGCCGACGAGCCGGCCTTGGGGCCGTTGACGGCGATCACCTTGTTCTCGATGAACACGGCATTCTCCGCTGGATCGAGTGCGAGTGCGATCGTCAGCGTCTCGACACCGCTCAGGCCTGCCAGCGCCGTCTGGAGCGCCTGGGCATCGACCGGCCGCCCCTGATTGGCAGACGCGGCCGCCATCTGCTGGATCCCCGCCGCGATCAGGGCGCGAAGCGATTCCGGCATCACCGCAGGATGGGTCTCGATGGCGAGGGTGTAGTCGGTGACGAGCGGGCTGAGGAGCTTGGAGGGATCGGCGATGTCGAACTCCTGACCACGCTGGCCGATCACCGCCCAGCCGTCCTGCTCACGGATCTCAATGTCCTGACCGCTGGGGAGCGTGAGCCGGCGGATGTCGCCATCCTTCTCGATCGGGCCGGTTGACCCTTGGATCGAGCCGAGGAGCTTTTCGAGGTCCTTCACTGGGATGGCGGCATGGATGCCGATGTCGTCGTTGGCCGAGGTGACGATGACGCCAAGCGGTCGCTTGACGTCGAGGCCGTTGAGACCCTTTCCCTGCGTCGAGAGGAGGAGGACCGATTCGAGCATCCCGGCCAGGCCGGGGTTGTCGATGTGGGGGCCGATCCAGGTGAGTTGCTGCTTGAGGTCGCCGTAGCTGTCGATGGCGACGACGGCAAGCACCTTCCGGCCGGTGCCGGTCTGGGCCGCGGCGATCGCCGGCAGGAGAAGAGCGACGGTGGCGACGACGGCGGGGATCGGGCAGACCAGTCGACGGATGGTGGCAAGGACCATGACTGAAGAGCCTTTCGTGGGCGGACGGGGCGGGGCCTCGACAAGTGTTGCAGTGTAGCAGTCCCCTTCCGGGCAGGCATCGGTCGGGTAGGGCAAAACCCTGTGGAATCGTGGCCGCCGCGGTATCCTTTGAAAACGATGTCCGCGACCTCGCCCACCTTCGAGCAGGCCTCCCCGGTCTACCCCGTTTTCCCGCTCCCGGGCCGGACTCCGCCGTTCGTCATCCGCCGCCGCATCCTCCAAGGGGTGCTCTACCTCCTCACCGCCGCCACGACCTTCTCTGCCGGCGTGGTCGGCTGGGAGCCGCTCGTCCTCGGAGTCGATGCCGATGTGGCCGGCGGGCTGGCGGAGTACGGCCTCCGCGGGCTGGTCTACATGGTGGCGGTGCTGGCGGTGCTCACGGCCCACGAGGCGGGGCACTTCATCGCGGCGACGATCCACGGCATCCCGGCCACGCTCCCCTTCTTCCTCCCCGTGCCGGTGCTGCTCACCGGCACGCTCGGCGCCGTCATCGGCATGGAGGGGTCGCGGGCGACCCGCCGCGAGCTCTTCGACATTGCCATCGCCGGGCCACTCGCCGGGCTGGCGATCGCCATTCCAGCGCTCGTGGCGGGGATGGCCTGGGCCGAGCCCGCGACGGAGAGCCTCTTCGGGCTGCCGATCGCGGGGCACTGGCTGCTCGAGTGGGTGCGTCCCGACATCGCCGCGGGCACGATCCGCCCCAACGCCCTCTTCATGGCCGGCTGGGTGGGGCTCCTCGTCACCGGGCTCAACATGATGCCGATGAGCCAGCTCGATGGCGGCCATGTGATCTACGCACTCTTCGGCGACCGCTCGGTGTGGATCGCGCGCGGCGTGCTCCTGGCGGCTATTTCGCCGATCATCGTCACGGGGCGGACGAACTGGACGCTCATGGTGGTGCTCGTGACGCTCATTGGCGTCGATCATCCGCCGGTCAGAGACGAGGGACCGCCGCTCGATTGGCGGAGGACGACGCTCGGGCTCCTCTCGCTGCTCATTCCCGTGCTGACGTTCATGCCGGAGCCGCTCCTGCTCGATTGAGCGGGGAGCGTTCCCTTTGGCCGTTGGCAGCCGTCCTTTCCCGGGGAAAGAGGCGTTTCGTTGACGCCCCCGCACGCCCCCTTCACAATCGTCGTTTCCGCCTGTCGCCGGGGTTTCGAGCCCTGCCTAAGCTTTGGTTTGAGCCCTGCTCTCTCTTCCTTTCCCGCCCGCTCCAAGGAGGCCCCCCGTGAACTTCGTCGAACAGGAAGACCCGGACGTCTGGGCCGCCATGCAGGCCGAGCAGACGCGCCAGCACGAGGGGCTGGAGATGATCGCCAGCGAGAACTTCACAAGCCCCGCCGTCATGCAGGCGGTCGGCAGCGTGCTCACGAACAAATACGCCGAGGGCTATCCCGGCCACCGCTACTACGGCGGCTGCGAGTTCGTCGACAAGGTCGAGGATCTCGCCCGCGACCGGCTCAAGAGCCTGTTCGGCGCCGAGCATGTCAATGTTCAGCCACACTCCGGCTCCCAGGCCAACGCCGCGGTCTACATGACCGCCATCCAGCCGGGTGACACGGTCCTCGCCTTCGATCTCGCCCACGGTGGCCACCTCACCCACGGCATGAAACTCAATGCCTCCGGGGTGCTCTACAAGTTTGTCCATTACGGCGTGCGGAAGAGCGACCAGCGGCTCGACTTCGACCAAATCGCAAGCCTGGCCCGCGAGCACAAGCCGAAGCTCATCATCGCCGGTGCCAGCGCCTATCCCCGCGAGATCCCCCACGGCACCTTTGCCGAGATCGCGCGGGAGGTCGGCGCCAAGCTGATGGTTGACATGGCTCACTACGCCGGCCTCGTTGCCGCCGGGATCCACGACAATCCCGTTCCGGTCGCCGACTTCGTCACGAGCACCACCCACAAGACGCTTCGCGGTCCGCGCGGCGGCATTGCCATGTGCCGCTCGGCCGATGCCAAGATGCTCGACCGCTCCGTCTTCCCGGGGCAGCAGGGAGGGCCGTTGATGCACGTCATCGCCGGCAAGGCTGTCGCCTTCGGCGAGGCCCTGCGGCCGGAGTTCAGGCAGTATGCGATGAAGGTGGTGGAGAACGCCAAGGCGCTCGCCGAGGACCTCGCCTCAGGCGGCGTCCGCTTGGTGAGTGGCGGCACCGACAACCATCTCATGCTTGTCGATGTCACGCCGCTCGGAATCGGCGGCAAGGTCGCCGAGCAGGTCCTCGATCGCTGCGGCATTACCTGCAACAAGAACATGATCCCCTTCGACGAGCGCAAGCCGATGGATCCCTCTGGCATCCGCCTCGGCACGCCGGCCCTCACCACCCGCGGCCTCGGCACACCTGAGATGAAGCAGGTGGCGGCATGGATTCTCAAAGTCCTCAAGAATCCCGAGAGCGAGCAGGTGATCGCCACCACGCGCCGCGAGGTGGCTGAACTGGCCGAGCAGTTCCCCGTGCCGGCGGCGAAACTCGAGGCGGTCGAAGGATGAGCCGGCGGCCGGCGGGGCAGGGGGAGAGCGTGCGCGGCGGACAACCGGCCGCAGCGGGGCCTTCTCTGCCCTCGGGCGTCGTGAGAATCGGGCTGGTGCAGTCGGCCTGCACGCCCGACCGCGAGGCAAACGTCCAGCAGGCGCTCGCCGGAATCGCAGAGGCGGCGCGGCGCGGGGCCGACGTCGTCTGCCTCCAGGAGCTCTTCGCCGGGGAGTATCCCTGTCAGGCGGAGGAGCATGCGAAGTTTGCGGAGGCGGAAGTGGTACCGGGGGCGCTCACCGAGCGCGTCGCCGCGGCAGCCAAGGCGCACGGCGTGGTCGTCGTGGCGAGCGTCTTCGAACGCCGCACGCCGGGGCTGTTCCACAACACGTGCGTGATCTTCGATGTCGACGGAGCACAGGCCGGGCTCTACCGGAAAATGCACATCCCCGACGACCCGCACTACTACGAGAAGTTTTACTTCACTCCCGGCGACACCGGCTTCATGAGCGTGCCGACGTCGAAGCTCGCCGTCGGGCCGCTCGTCTGCTGGGATCAGTGGTATCCCGAGGCCGCCCGGCTGACCGCGATGGCTGGCGCCCAGGCGATCTTCTATCCCACGGCGATCGGCTGGCTCGATGGGGAAGAGGATCTCCACGCTGCGCAGTATGAATCGTGGGACACGATGCTCCGCAGCCATGCGATCGCCAACGGCGTGTTCGTCGTCGCCGTCAACCGCTGCGGCCATGAAGGGCCGCTCAAGTTCTGGGGTGCGAGCGTCGTCTATGCGCCGAGCGGCGAAGCGATCGTCAAGCTCTCGCATGACG
>CAJAYZ010000343.1 GCA_903949225.1 uncultured Planctomycetaceae bacterium | reverse complement strand
CCACTTCGACGACCACTCCGTCACGGTCCACTGCCGGATCCCGGCGGCGATGCTCGGCCGGATCGACCCGGCCGAGGCCGAGGTTACGCCCCACGATCCGCTCGGCGCTGCCGCGCCGGACGCAACGCCGACGACCGAATCCCCCTGAGCCGTCCCCGACCGGGGCCCTCGCTTGCCTTCGTCATGCCGGACTCCCCCGAAGGCGCCCCCGCCGATGCCGACTCCTGCCCCCTCCCCTGAAGCCCGCGGCGTGCGCCCCTCGATGCTCCGGCCGCAGCGAGCGCTCGGGGGCCTGCGCGTCCTCCTCACCGGCGGATCGTCGGGGGTGGGGCGGAGTCTCGCCGTCGAGCTTTCGGCGCGCGGAGCCGCCGTCTTCGCCACGGCCCGTCGTGCCCCCCTCCTTGCCACGCTCGCCGCCGAGCATCCGATCGCGGTCCTCGCCGGCGACATCACCGACGACGCCTTCCGCCACCAGCTCGTCGCCGCCGCGGTGAAAAGCCTCGGCGGCCTCGACGTCGTGATCGCCGCAGCGGGAAGCGGCGCGATCGGCCGATTTGCCGAGGCCGATCCGGCGACCCTGCGGCGCGTGATGGAGATCGACTTCTTCGCCCCGGCAGAGCTCGTCCGGCTCGCGCTGCCGGCGCTCGCCCGCGGCCGCGATCCAGCCGTCGTCCTCGTCGGCTCGATCCTCGGCCTCCATCCGATCCCGCTCCATGCCGACTACTGCGCCGCGAAGGCGGCCGTCCATTCGCTCGCCGGTACGCTCCGCGCCGAGCTTGCTCCCGCCGGCATCGACGTGCTGCTTGCCACCCTCGGGCCGACGGCGTCGGAGTTTTGGGACAGCCTTCTCGCTGGCGACAGGCCCGTCTGGTCGCGCGGGCGGCAGCTCGACGCCGCCACGACCGCCCGCGCGATCATCGCCGCCCTCGAGCGCCGCCGGGCGACGGTCTACCCCGGCTGGTCGGCGAAGGGCTTCGCCCTCGCCGCCCGCTTCTGCCCGCGCCTCATCGACCGGATCATCCGCCGCCGCATGGCAGGGGGTTGATCGCTGCGGAAGCCGCCGACAGTCGCGTCACGCCCCCTTCGCGCGCTCGAGGTCCATGCCGATGGCAAGGAGTTGCTCGGCGTCGAGGAGGGTGTCGTTGGCGGCAAACAGGCGGCGGATCGCTTCCTTGTGGATCTTCATCTTCGTTCCGCCGACGCCGAGTGCGCCGTAGACGATCTTGCCGCCGTCATCGCGGGCCTTGTCACCGGCTCCGATCCCGGCGATCCCCGCCGGCGGCACGGCGTTGAGATCGATAAGCACCCGTGCCCCGGTGGCCGCGGCCCTGCCCTGCTCGGCGAGGAGCGTGATGCCGGCCGCCCCGCAGGCGACGACGAGCTCGGCGCGAGAAAGCGCCGCAGCGAGTTCCGGCTCGGTGCCGGCCGCACTCCGGGCCTCGACTGGACAGAGCGTCGCCCCAGGCACGTCGGCCCGGACGCGCTCGCACACCGCGCCCGCTCGCTCGAGCGAGCGCGACACGAGGGTGACGCCGACGCCGAGGCCGGCGAGAAGCCGGGCCACGCGTTGTCCCACCGGGCCCGTCCCGCCGAGGACCACCGCCGTGAGGCTGGCACCGGGACGGCCGAGGGGGAGATGACGGCTTGCGGCCACGACCGCGGCTGCAGCGGTCGTATTGGCCCCGGAGGGATCGAGGAGGACACCAACGCGCACCGGACCGAAGAACGTTTTCTTGATCTTGGCAAACACCCCCTCCGCCGCCGCCACATCGCTGCCGCCGATGAAGATCGCCGTCGAGGCGAGATCCGCACCACCGCGCGTGAACATCGCGCCGTGGACGAGCGGCACGACCGTGTCGACCGTCACGCCGCCGTGGCGGAGAAGAACATCGGCGCCGGCATCGACGGCGACAACCGCGTCGAAGGTGCTCGGTTGGGGATCAGTGTCGAGCTGGAGGAGGATCCGGACGGGCATGGCGAGCCACTCCTTCGGGAACCGAGGGAAAGCGGGACGAGTGAAGCGGGACGAGCAGAGCGGAAAACGAACACGATCACGAGGCACCGAAACGACGCCGCCCGTGGCGCGGAAGGCCGCGCCACGGGCGAACACGTTTTCGAAGACCGGCCGGGCTCAGAAGCCGCGGAACGGGTGGACCTCATCACGCTTGGCGACCATCTCGGCAGCCGTCGGCTTGCCGTGCATCGCGTTGGCGATCGCCATCTTCGTGGCGTTGTAGTTGTAGGTGTAGATCTTCTTGTCGTCGGCGGCCTGCCAGTGGATGAACACGCCGCAGACGATGACGAGGTTCTCGGCGTCCTTCTGGGGGATCACGCCGTCGGCCACGCTGTCAGCAACAGCCTTGGCGACCGCAGCCTGCGCGGGGCCGAACATCTGCACCGCCTGCTTCGCTCCCTTGATCGTGACCTTCGTGATCATGACCGTGGCCGGCTTGACGGCGACATTCGGCGTCAGCACTGCGAGGAGGTTGGAGTGACCCTCGCTCTGCCGGGCCAGCGCGTTGGCGAAAGCCGAGCCCACCGGACCATCCTTGCTGCCGATCAGCAGATCGATGTGGGCGATCTCGTTGCCCTCACCGTCGAGCGCCTCACCAATGAACATCGACATCTCTGTCTCCTCGTGAAGTGAAAACCCCTTCCCTGACTGGGAAGGAGTGGACCGGATCCGACGACTCAGGGCCGGCTCCGGAAATCTCAGGTGCGGTCACCTGCGTACAGGTCTTGCCCTCGGAGCCCGTCTCGGATTCCCGGGCCACCCACAGGTGATTCGGGAACAATTCAACGAGCAGGACACCGAACGCACGCCCCCCCGACTCCCGCCCCGTAGGCAGGTCCGATGGGATCGGGAGAATACCATGTCCCTGGTCACCGGCAACAAAGTCCCTGTCCTGAGCCCCCGGATGCCGCCGGAACACGCCATCCCTCCCCCATCCGGCCACGGGTCCAGTGGCAAAACCAGCCCGCGCGATCCCGCGGAGGAAGCGCCCCGGTCGCTCCTCATCCTCGGGGCCAGCGCCCGTGCCTGGGCGGCGTCGGTCTCCCGGACTGGGCTTGTCGTCCATGCCGCCGACCTGTTTGCCGACCGCGACCTTCTCGCCATCGCGGCCGCCGTCGCCATTCCTTCGGAGCGGTACCCGAGCGCTCTTGCCGAGGTGGCCGACACGTTTCCCTCCGGACCGTGGTGCTACACCGGCGCGCTCGAAAACCACCTCGGGCTCGTCGATGCGATCAGCGTCGCGCGCCCGCTGGCCGGTAACGCGGGAGACGCCGTCCGTCGTGTCCGCTCGCCCCGCCATCTGGCCGAGGAGCTGGCCGGGGTGGGAATCGGCTTTCCGCGAACGCTCGATGACGCGGCTGCCATCCCGTGCGACGGCAGCTGGCTCCGCAAGCCCCGCGCGAGTGGTGGCGGGCAGGGGATCGCTCCGTGGACCGGCCCTGGTGTCGGTGACACGACGCTCCACGCGCGACGCGACCACGTCTGGCAGGAACGCTGCCCGGGGCTACCGGTGTGTGGCGCGTTTGTCGTCACGGACCGAGGGGCGAGGCTCGTCGGTGCGAGTCGGCAATTGATCGGCGTCACGGCCTGGCATGCGCCCCCGTACGCCTACTGCGGATCGGTCGATGTCGACCCGCAAACCCTCCCTGACGATCTCGGCGCCCAATGGAATCGGATTGGCACGCTGCTGGCGGGGACGTTGGGCCTCCGTGGGGTCGTCGGCGTCGATGCGATCGTGACCCCGTCGGGCAGACTGGTCGTCGTCGAGGTCAATCCCCGCCCAACCTCCTCGATGGAACTGATCGATCGCCGCACCGGCAGGGCCCTCGCGGCCGATCATCTCGCCGCCTGCGGAATCGTCACCGGACGCTGCTCCCCTGCCCCCTCCGGTGGAAGGTGGGCGAAGGGAATCCTCCGCGTTGCCTCCCCGATCGCGATCGATGACCGGCTCTGCGACCGGCTCGACGGATTCAATTCCGCCTGGAGCCATGGAGATGGCTGGCCGGCGATCGCCGATCTCCCTCGCTCAGGCACCGTCGTGCCATCCGGTGCGCCATGCATCAGCCTGTTCGCGGTCGCCGACACCGGCCGGGAAGCACGGCGTCTCCTCGACCAACGGATGGAAATCATTGAGGAAGCCATCGGCTGCCCGTGAGCCCGTCGCCGACGATCCTCGGCCACTCCGCCTCAGCCAGCCATTCGCCGCGGCATCGCGACGGAGGCAGCTTCGGCGGAGAGGAATTGCATGAGGTAGGCGTCCTCGGTCGAGTCCTCGTAGAAATCCTTGAGGACGGTGATCGCCCGATAACCGAGCGAGCGAAAGAAAACCTGCGCCGGGAGATTGCGTTCCCGGACCTCGAGAAGGATCCGGTCGCGGCGTTCGACGCTCAATTTGGCGAACAGCTTCCCCATCATCTGCGTCCCGATCCCCAACCGGCGGTGCGACCGGCGAACCGCGAAGTTGAGGACATGGAGGCGCGTCCGATGGAGCTCGTAGATCATGAATGCGACAACGGAGTCGCCCACCTCGGCGACCATCCCGATGCAGTTCCGCTGCCGGAGACAGCGGGTAAAGTCCTCATCCGACCAGGGAAACTCGAAAGCCTCCTGCTCGATCGCCAGTACTTCCGGCATGTCTCGGCGGATCATCCAGCGCAGTTGAATCCGGAGTCGGTCGGCTTCCGTGGTCGCCACGTGTCGTCACTCCATCGAGTCGGGGGTCAAGGTGAGGGCGAACCGTAGCAACCGCCACCGGGCGAGCCAAGAGAACTCCGTCACGAATGAGGCCCTGTTGGCGAAACCGTCTTGACCCCTCTCCGGCGATCCTCCTACCCTCCCCACCCTTACCGCTCGGACTCGTGGAGCCGGAGCGGATGGAGGCGGCGCCAACGGCGCCCCGTACGACACGACCCCGGGGATGACGGTGTGCCATGCAGACCACTCGACACTCCTCGCCCACCTCTCTCCTCTCCGTCTCCGCGGCTGCCGCGGGAACGCGTCGACGGGGCGGGCTGCTTCCTGTTGCTACCGTGCTGATCGCCCTCATCGGCTGCGCCGGACCGGCGATCCGCAGCCAGAGCCCCGAGGTGGCGGCTCTGATCGGGATGGAATCCGACAT
>CAJAYZ010000342.1 GCA_903949225.1 uncultured Planctomycetaceae bacterium | reverse complement strand
CCCGGCCAGCGAAGGCCCCACTCCGATCCCGTCGACGACGCCGATCTGGCAGGGAAGTCGGGACGAAAGTGCCCCGGTGCGATTCGGGGATGACCCGCTCCGCGGAAACGAGCCGGCAACGGCCATGGTCCGGATCGGCGGCCTCGTCCAGCTCGATAACACCGCCTATGCAGCGAGCGCAGGCCCGATGCAGCCGATCGATCAAGCCGGGCTCGCCCCGCCGCTCTCCGACGCCGTGAACTTCCGTCGGGCCCGCCTCCGCGTCGATGGACGGCGGGGGGATCAATTCGATTGGGCCGCCGAATACGACTTCGTCAACCAGATCAACGCCAACAACCAGATCGATCCCCTCTGGCCCAGCCAGGGTCCCTACCCCGCGGTCACCGACCTGTGGTTGCGGATGAGTGACGTGCCCGTTCTTGGCGCTCTGCGCGCCGGCAATCAGAAGGATCCGTTCGGCTACGAACATCTCTCCAGCTGCCGATACCTCGACTTCATGGAGCGGTCGTTCTGTCAGGATGCGTTCGTCGGCCCCTTCAATGACGGCTTCGTCCCCGGGATCTCGGCGCGCAACGGCACTGCCGACGGGCTCCTCGGCTGGGAAGCCGGCGGTTTCGTCAACACCGCCGCCCCCTTCGGCTTCTCCGACTTCGCCGGGGGGAGCATGACCGTCGGCCGGGTCGTCTGGGTGCCGACCTACGACGACGACGGACACAGGCTCCTTCACATCGGCCTGGCCGGCCGGACGATGCAGCCCCGCAACGGCCTCGTCCGCTTCCGCAGCCGTGGCGGCCTGTGGAACGGCCCGCCCGGCCCCGACAACGCCATCTATGCCGACTCCGGCGTGCTCGCCGGCTCTTGGCAAAACATGCTCGGCACCGAATTGGTCGCCAACGCCGGCCCGTGGTCGATGCAGGCCGAGTACTTCGGCTCGTGGCTCTACGACGCTGCCACGACCGACATCGGCCCACTGTCGACCGCGGGCTGGCAACCACCCCCAGGTACGCCTGTGGGCACCGTCTTCTATCAAGGGGGCTATCTGGAGACGACCTACTTCCTCACCGGTGAGAGCCGCACCTATTCACTCGTCGAGCACCGCTTCGATCGCCCGCAACCGCGTCACCTGCTCGCGCTCTCGCCGCACAGGCCACGCGGGTTCGGGGCCTGGCAGGCAGCCGCCCGCTACAATTACCTCTGCCTCAATGACGGGCAGGTCAACGGTGGCCTTCTCAACGGCATGACGCTCGGCCTCAATTGGCTCCTCACGCCCAACGCCCGCATCGTGTTCAATTACGACCTCACCCACCGTGACTACAAAAGCACGCCGTGGGCCAACGGCCCCTCCGGACCAGTACCGGTCCCGTCGTACGACGGCAGCGGAACGATCCACGGATTCGGGAGCCGGCTGGCCTTCGATTTCTGATTCGCGTCCCGGACAGGTGTCATGACTCGACTTCCCCCCCAACGCTGCGCTGCCGGCTTCATCTTTGCCCTCGAAACCGAGGCCGATCCGTTCGCTGCGCGCGTCTGCGACGCGACGATCCTCCGCGGCCCGGTGCTGTCGTTCCACGAGGGAACGATCGCCGGACGACGGGTGGCCTGGGTCGTCTCGGGCGCCGGGATCGCCGCTGCCGGCCGAGCCGCCACGGTGCTCCTCGAAGGACACGCCCCCGGGCTTCTGGTCAGTGCCGGATTCGCAGGGGGCCTCGACCCGGCGCTCGCCCGGGGGGCTCTGGTGCTCGCCACCGGCGCGGTGCGCGAAGGGGCCCCCCGATTTCAGCTTGCTCGGTTCGCCTCGCTGCTTCCGACAGCCTCCACCGACGTGGACATCGTCACCGTCGACTCGATCGTGGCCACGGCCGCGGCGAAGCGCGACCTCCATGCCGCCACCGGGGCCGCCATCGTCGACATGGAGACCCACGCCGTGGCGGCGGCCGCCGCCGCGGCAAAGATCCCCTGTGCCTCGGTGCGAATCGTGTCGGATGGGGCCGGGGATGAACTTCCCGCCGACCTAGCCCGGCTCGTGACTCCCCAGTCGGCCTTTCGTCGCGCCGGAGCTGCCCTGGCCGCGATCGGCCGGAAGCCCGCCGCCGCGGGGACGATGTGGCGGCTGTGGGAGAACGCCGTCGTCGACGGTCGCGCCCTCGCCGCGGCGCTCGAGCGCCTCGTCGCTGCCCTCCCGGAAGCATGAGCGAAGGGCGCCTTGGCCCGGACAGGACCGACGCCGCGCGGATCAGGCGCCGAACAGCAGTCGGGCAAGCAGGCCGCGGGGGAGATCGGGGGAAAGCCCGCGGTCGTTGCGGCGCAGCCCCTCAGGCGCCACCACCGGCAGCAGCGTCGCCGCCGCGATTCGACCGCTCCGCACGGCCCCTTCCATGGTTGATGGCCACCCCGTGGCGGTCCAATCTCCCGCCAGCGTCAGATTCCTGATCCTCGTGGCAGCCCCAGGGCGGACGGCATCGACTCCGGGACGCACCGAGAGGACGGCGGTTGGATCGGTCACCACCCGGCTGCCGAGGAGCGTTGCGGTTCGCGCTGCGGGAAAAACCTCCCGGAGCTCGTCGACGACCGTGGCCACGAGCCGATCGCGATCACCACCGAGCAGGCCGCGCGAGGCACTGATCACCACCTGGCAGTAGCCAGCGCCGGGCGCGCCTGCAGCAGCCTCGGATCGAAACACCCACTGCGATACGCGCCCCACGAGCACGGCATGGGGCAGATCGATGACTTGCCGATCGAACCACAGATGAACGGCCGTGATCGGCGACGCCGCGAGTCGTTCCTCGGCCTGCGGAATCAACTCCGGCACGAGTCGCGCCGCGGCCCGCCAAGGGACGGCGACGACGACACCATCACAGGCCACCACCCCGCCGGGAGTGCCGACACCACGGACTTCGCCTCCGTCGCGCTCGATGCCCTGCGCGGGCGTGCCTGCTTCGATCCGCACGCCGGTCTCCCGCAACCAGTCGAGCAATCGCTCGCCGAAGAGGACGCCGAGCGGCTCTATCGGCACGTGGAGATCGGCGGCTTTTGGGTGGGCGAGAAATCCGTCGACGGCCACCTTGCGCGCCGCCGAAACGCTCACGAGATCGATCGACTCGCCGAGGGCACTTTCCAGAACCGGCTGCCAGAAGAGCCGCACGACCCGCTCCGGCTGGCCGATCCGCTCGAGCCACGCCGCCGCGGTGTCGTCGAGCGCCGTGCCGCGTGTCCGGGCGAGGCGGAGCATCCCGAGGCCGAGTTTGCTCCGCTCCCACCAGGAGAAGTGCCGCATCCCGAAGAGGAGCGGAGCGAGGTGGAGCGGAGCCGGAAGGCTCGACCATGGGGTGCATGCCGAGCGCTCCCCTGTGGGCGAGATAAACCATAGCGTTCGATCGTGCCGCAGGCTCCCCGCAAACCCCGCCCGACCGGCGAGATCGAGGAAGTTGGTGCAGCACCCCATCGCCACATGCTGGCAGGCATCGACGAGCCCACCACCGACGGGATCATCGAACGAGGCGGCTCGTCCCCCGACCCGCCGCCGCGCTTCGAGCACCGTTACCCGACAGCCCCCCTCGACGAGCGCCGCGGCAGCCGCAAGGCCCGCCAGCCCGGCACCGACGACAACGACATGAGGCGTGGTGGGTGCGTTCACCATGGTTCACCAATTCCACGGGGACCGGTGGCGACTGCCATCAATGCCGCCCCGGCAAGGAGCGGCTTCGGGGGGCTCACTCGCTTGGAAAAAATCCCGTGGCCGCTCCGTCGAACGGCGTGGAAGATGGTTCGATAGGCCCCATACATCGCCCGGAAGACGATCCGTCCGTCGGTGGAGAGCAGTCCGTCGAGGACCCGAGCCCGCCGGTAGTAGCCGTCGGCCCTGGCGACCTCGATCGCCGCGAGTCGACGGAGGGCATCGGCCGCCTCCGGGCGACGGAGGTCAGCGCTGCTGCATCCGGCAGCGGCGAGGTCCGCGGCAGGAAGGTACAGCCTGCCACGGTCGAGATCCTCCGGGATGTCGCGAAGGATGTTGGTCAGCTGGAAAGCCAATCCGCAGGCGTGCCCCGCGGGGATCGCCTCCGACGAACGGAATCCCCAGATGTGGATCGCCGCGAGGCCGACGGCGCTGGCGACGCGGCCGCAGTAGAGTTCGAGAGCACCGACATCGGGGATGTCGAGAGGGTGGAGATCCATTCGCACGCCGTCGAGCACGGCCCGGAGGTAGTCGGGGGGGATGCCGTATCGGCGCACGGTGTCGACCAGCGCCCGGATCACCGGGTCGGCCGAGCCGGCGCCCTGCAGGGCCCCTTCGAGGTCGGCGGCAAAGGCGTCGAGGGCCACTTCCGCGGCCCAGGGATCGACTCTTTCCCCCTCCCCTCCGTCGACGATGTCATCCGCCCGACGGCAGAACGCATAGAGCGCTGTGGTGCCGCGGCGCTTCTCCGCGGGGAGGAGGCGGATCGGCAGGGCGAAGCTCGAACCGCTCCTCCGGAGAAGTGCGGCACAGGCCTCGTGATCGGCGGCAAGCCCGCTGCTCATCGCCCCCCCCGAAACCGATCCGCGACCGTTCCCCAGGCAACGGAAAGCGCCGCCCGGGCCGCGAGGCGGGATTTCTGGAAGCGCCCCAGCGACGGGCGGGCCCGGAGGGTGTCGAAGCCGATCGCCTCGATGGAATTGGCCACGGCACGTCCACCGGCGAGAAACATCCCGATCGCGGCACGCAGGCTCCGCGGAGCGCGACGGGCAAGCGGGGCGCCGGCGTCAAACAAGGTCCGGGCCCAGTCAACCTCGTCACGGATCAGGGCCTTGTAGGCGGGGGTGCCGGCGGGTTCGTCGAGCGTCGATTCCTCGACACCGTGTCGCGCGAGATCCTCGGCCGGAAGGTAGACCCGGCCGGCGCGCCGGTCCCGCCGGACATCCTGCCAGAAGTTCACCAACTGCAGCCCCGTGCAGATTCGATCCGACATCGCCACCAACTCCGGATCGCGACACCCCTCAAGCCCGAGGACGATGCGGCCGACCGGATCGGCGGATCGCCGACAGTAGGCGACGAGGTCGTCGCGCGTGCCATACCGCACCGTCGCTCCGCGGGCATCGAAGCGCTGATCCTCGTCGAAGGCATCGAGGAGGTCGGCGAAGGGCTTGATCCCCAGGCCGGTGCGCCGGACGGTATCGGCCAGCGCCACAAACACCGGATGGTCGGGCCGGCCGGCGAAGCAGGCCTCCAGTCGGCGCCGCCACGCGCCGAGCGCTTCCTCCGCTGCAGCAGGGGAGGGGGCCTCGTCGGCGAGATCGTCACTCCACCGGGCGTAGGCGTAGACGTTGGCGAGGTCCTGACGGAGACGGGCGGGGACGATCCGGCTGGCGACGGTGAAGTTCTCGTAGTGGCTCGCCGCGACCTGGCGACACCAGGTCTCGGCGGCGGCCAGATTGAGGTCGCCCGGCACCTCGTGGAGGGCCCACGGGGTGGCATCGCGAGCGTCGGCATCGGTGCTCGGCATGCCGTCCGTCGGCTGAATGGTGGGACGGGCCATGGCGGGGACGGCTCTTTCCGGGGTGGACAGCGTGAACAAAAGCCATGGATGCCTTTGTCGCCGGAAAGCTAGGATATCTGTTTCCTCTCCTGCCCGCCCCCCGCTCCCGTCAATTCCAGCCTGGAACGCACGATGAAGATCCTCCTTGCCGGCCCCCGCGGTTTCTGTGCCGGTGTCAACATGGCGATCGAGACGCTGGAGACGGCGATCCGCATTCACGGCACCCCGATCTACGTCTATCACGAGATCGTCCACAATAAGCATGTTGTCGATCGCTTCGTGCGCGAGGGGGCGGTGTTCGTCGATCGGGTGGAGCAAGTGCCCGAGGGCGCTGTGCTGCTGTTCTCGGCACACGGCGTCGCTCCCGAGGTCCGGCGCGTCGCAGCCGAGCGCCGCCTCCTGGCGATCGATGCCACCTGTCCGCTCGTGACGAAGGTTCACCTCGAGGCGATCAAGTACGCCAAGAGCGGCCACCGCATCGTGCTCATCGGTCACGAGGGGCACGACGAGGTGATCGGGACCATGGGGCAGGCGCCGGAGGCGTTCACGCTCGTCGATTCCCCAGAGGAGGTCGACGGCCTCACCTTCGGCCCGGACGAGCGTCTCGCCTACCTGACTCAGACGACGCTCTCCGTCGACGATGCCTCGCGGATCATCACCCGCTTGAAATCCAGGTTTCCCCAGATCGTCGGCCCGCCGAAGGACGACATCTGCT
>CAJAYZ010000341.1 GCA_903949225.1 uncultured Planctomycetaceae bacterium | reverse complement strand
TCCCGTGACGACCGAGCCGATCTCCGCAAGGAGCTCCGCGACCTCATGCTCTCGACCCTCGAGAGCCCCCGGTCGCTGCGAACTCGGGTGTCAGCGCTCGAAAAGCTCCAGACCGAGTACGAGGCTGCGAAGCGGAATCTCTCCGCCGCCAACCTCCGCCTCGTGGTGTCGATCGCGAAGAAGTACCGCAATCGCGGCCTCTCCTTCCTCGATCTCATCCAGGAGGGAAACACGGGGCTGATGCGGGCAGTCGACAAGTATGAATACCGGCGCGGGTTCAAGTTCTCGACGTACGCCACCTGGTGGATCCGGCAGGCGATCACGCGGGCGATCGCCGACCAGGCGCGGACGATCCGCATCCCGGTCCACATGATCGACGTCCTCTCGAAGCTCCGCACCACCGCCAAGCGGCTCCTCCACGAGCTCGGCCGCGAGCCGACGACCGAGGAGATGTCGCAGGCCGCCGGAATCCCGCTCGACGAGGCGCGGCGCGTTCTCGACATGGGGCGTCAGCCGATGAGCCTCGACCGGCCGGTGGGGGAGAGCGAGGATGCGAGCTTCAGCGAGTTTGTCGAGGACCTGTCGGCGGAGAGCCCGACGCAGTCGGCCACCAACGGCCTCCTCAAGGACCGCATTGATTCGCTCCTCAAGACCCTCACCTTCCGGGAGCGGGAGATCATCCGCCTCCGCTACGGCCTCACCGACGGCTACACCTACACCCTCGAGGAAGTGGGGCGGATCTTCCGCGTCACCCGCGAGCGCGTCCGTCAGATCGAGGCCAAGGCGGTGAAGAAGCTCCAGCACCCGGTCCGGTCGCGGCAGCTCGAGAGCTTCCTCGGCGGCGTGCCGGGCTGACGCCAACGGCGCACCGATCCGCATCGTTCGGCGGGCCGGCCGTGCTGGTTTGCTCCCTCGGGAGCCGACCGGCGGCCGGCCCGCCCTCTTTTTCACGCTTGCCGGCAGGCCGGAGCCAGCCCTGGACATGCCCGACGGATGAATGGCGGGCAGCGGTCTGGTAAGCTGCTTCTTCTTGTCCGCCCCATCTTTTTCCTCTCAGGCTCCCATGGCCCTTGCCGTCACCGCCGATGCCGTGCGCACCCTGCACCGCATGCATCGTCAACTCGAGGATCTGCGGTCGCGGCTCGCCGCTGGCCCGCGGGCGATCGATGCCCGCAGCCGCAACGCCGACTCGATCACGGCCCGGCTGGGCGCGCTTCAGGAGGAAATCCGCAAGGCCCGGCTGATCGCCGACCAAAAGCAACTCCAGCTCCGCTCCATGGAGACCCGCATCAAGGATTGCGAGGCGAAGCGCAACGCCGCCAAGACCAACCGGGAATATCAGCTCCTCGGCGAGCAAATGGCCGCCGACGACGAAGCGAAGAAGGTGCTCGAGGACGAGATTCTCGAGGCCCTCGAGCGCGTCGACGGCCACAAGGCCACTCAACCGCCGATCGAGGCGGAGCTCGCAGCAGCGAAGGCCGCGCTCGAGGAGATGAAGCTGAAGGTGCAGGCCGAACGCGGCGCCCTCGACACCGAAGTGGCGCGGATCGCCGCCGATCTGGAGCGGGCCGAACAGGATCTCCCCACCGAATCCCGCGAGTCATACCGGCGGATGGTGCGGAGCAAGGGGGCCGATGCCATGGCCCAGCTCGATGGCGAGAGCTGCGGCGGATGCTGTCAGCAGCTCCCCCCCAACGCGGTCGCGGAGTTGTCACAGGGGCGTGTCGTCCCCTGCCGCAGCTGCGGCCGCATGGTGTACGCCTCCAGATCCGACTGATCCGGCCCCGTCCCTTCCGCTGCGGCTCCCCTTCCCAGAGGAGGCGGTAGCCGTATTTCCCCTCTCGTTCCGTTTCCTTATTTTCCGAGGATCCGATGTCCGACCGCATCCCCATGACCCAGTCCGGGTATGACAAGCTCCGCGCCGAAGTCGAACACATGAACTCGGTGGAGATGCCCAAGATTGCCGCGCGTGTGGCCGGCGCCCGGAGCGAGGGGGACTTGAGCGAGAACGCCGAATACCACGGCGCCCGCGAGAGCCAG
>CAJAYZ010000340.1 GCA_903949225.1 uncultured Planctomycetaceae bacterium | reverse complement strand
GGCGATCTCGATCGACTTCTCGACGTCGCGCCACGCCCGGCGCGGATCTCCCCCCCGCGCCTTGGCATCGAGCATCACTTGGCTCTTGAGGGCCTTGAGCCCTGCCTCGTCGAGAGTGAGCCACGTCTCGTGAATCGGCAGTGGTCGGGTCGAGCCAACAAGGACGAGATTGAGCCCGTGCTTCGCCCCGAGGGCGCGGGCACACGCCGCGGTCACACCACGGGCACCACCCGTCACGAGCCACACGCTCCCCCTGGCAAGTCCAGCAAGCGGGCCCGCCGCCCGTGGCACACCAGCCAGCGCGATGACCGTTTTGCGACTTGCCCCCTGCCAGCCCACCTCGACCGGCCCGGCACTCTCGACCTCAGCGATCACCCGCGCCGCAACGTCGGCAACCGGTGCGGCAGAGGCGAAATCGGCAACGCGGATTTGAACCTCTGGATACTCCCGGGCGAGGTTCTTGCAGAGACCGGCGTAGGCCCCGCCGACCACGCTGCCGATCGCCCCACTGACACCGAAATCGCCTCCCAGCCCGGTCACAGCGGTGAGCGTCGATCGGCTGGAATCCCCCGCTCGGGTTCGGGCGGCAAGAAAACGCTGGCAGGCAAAGTAACCGGCGTTCACGGCCGACTCGCGCGCCGTGACCCAGTCTTCCCCGGCAGACCAGGGGGCGGCAACGACGAGATGACGCACCGGCCCCTGGGCCTCGGCCGCAGCGATCCCAGCGAGAACATCCGCCGACGACGTCAGCGGCAGTGCGATCGCCTCGCAGCGCCGCGCGGTGAGCCGCGAGACGATTTCCGCGGCCAGAGCCCGCCCCGCGGAATCGTTGCCAACGAGCACAAACATCCGCTCCCCGGCGAGATTCCGTGTCGGCACGGCAGGAGCGAGGTCAGCGAGGGCCAGTCCGAAGCGGCCCGTCACCTCAGCTACAGCGGAAGTCTGCGGGGAGCCGGTCTGTGCTACCGCCGTGGTCTGCCAGGCCGCGGCGAGCATCGTTGCTGCCGGCGACGGCAGCCAACTCCCCCGCGGACCGCCAGCGAACGACACCGTGGCGCCCTCGACGGCGCCAGCCGCCAGCCAGGTGGCCGTTGCCGAGAGCCCGTCGCGAACCCCGGCACCGACCGTCGCCACCAGCAAGCGATGAAGATCGACATGCCCCGAGGCATCTCCAGCCACCTTCACCAAGGCCGCAAGCGCCGCGCAGTCGCTGAGCCCCGTGTCTCCGTCCACCATCCGACCATGGCCATCGATCAGCCCAATCGCACCGTCGACCGCGACGATCACGCTCCCGCCGATCGGGGCGAGCGTGGCCGCCAGCCGCCCGGCGTCGGAAAGCGTCCGACAGCGGGTCAGACGCTCGACAGCCGAGGTGAGTGGCAGGCCCAAAGCAACCCCGGCACCACGGCCAGCCACCACCACGAGCCCGGCGTCGTTCCAGCCGACAAGCCCACCGGGAAGCCCCTCGATGCCGACAAGATATCCCGACACCCCCTCCGCGG
>CAJAYZ010000339.1 GCA_903949225.1 uncultured Planctomycetaceae bacterium | reverse complement strand
GCTCGAACGCCGCAGGGTCGTCGCAAGGACGGCCCGAGGGTTGGTGCCGCCGGTGCGGGCGGTGCCACTTCGCAGGGCCGACGCGGCCGCCTGGAAATCCGCGTCGGCTGCCGACGGGCTTTCCGCCGGGTCAGAGGGCTCCTCTGCGACTGCCGGCAAACCAGGGGCCTGTCCGCGCAACGCCTGATCGCCCGGCAGCGGCAGCCACACGGGCCCTTCGTGGACAGGGCTCCCCCCAGCCACGAGCCTGCGTCGGTGAACGCTGCGGGCGACCTCGTAGCCGTGGCCGACGAGCGTGTTGACCTCGAGGTCGGAGAAGCGGTCGAGGTCGGTGCGGATCGATGCCACCTCCGCCTGAAGCACCGGATGGAGCGCGTGGGGATCCTCCTCCAGCGGCACGACCCTCGTGATCGGAACGAAGTAAAAGCCGTTTTGGTCGCCGAAGTTCTCGCGTTCCAGTTGCCAGACGCGGTCCCAAAGAATGTCGGTGGCGCGGATCGACTGCGCGAGGAAGCCGAGCGACGTATCGCCGAGGATCTGGAACGGTTTGCCGGCATCGCTGACAAACACGCGGGAGAGCGGACTGCCGCGGACCTGCTGGAGCCAGCGGAAAGCGCGGATCCCGTGGTTGTCGTAGACGCCGCCGTCGGTGAACGACTCGGTGGGAAAATGGCCGGCGCGGACGCCGAGGTCGGCTGCGGTGATTTCGACCGGGGGGAAAAAGCCGGGGAACGCGCTCGACGCCCCGACCACCTTGGCGATCGGCGCGGTCAAGCCGGGAACGTGATGGAAGGGATCGTCGCCGTCGAGGTCGCGCTTTTGGATGTGGAGGCCGTCACGGTTGAAAACGGAGAGGACCCCATCACTGACGTTCGTGGCGAGGATGTGGAGGCCGGGGCTCTTCGGCAGCTCGAACAGCCGACGGTCGCCGTAGAGAAAGTCCCGGTAGTGGCGTTCCAGGAGCGCGTTGGGGGCGAGATGGGCGGCGGGCCAACCCGTGAGCCGCGCGGCGTAGCGGAGGGGAAAGAGGAGCGGCAATCGGCGGACGATGTGATTGCGGACGTCGAACTGGACGAAGCGAATCACTTCGGCGGCGGCCTCGGCGAAGTCCGAATCGCTGCCGTTGTAGCGATCCCAGTTGAGGACGAGGTGGGCAGCGACGACGCTGCCGCCGGAGACGGCGGCGATGTCGGCCACGAGGGGAAGCGTGCCGCTGTCACGAAGGTAGCGGATCACCCCGAGGTGGTAGAGGGTGGCCCGGAAACCACCACCGGAGAGAGCCAGACCGATCGAGGGCATGGAAGGGGCCGGTCTGGAGCAGGGCGGGCCTGAGGGAGTGCGACGACACACGCCGCCACAGCGAGAGTATTCACTCCCCTTCCCGGCAGGCAAGTTTTACCGGGTAAAACGATCGTACCGGGCCGCGGCCTCTCCGACAGAAGGGGTGGTCGGGGGATCCGCGAAACGCCCTCCCCAAGCTTGGGACCGTCGTCGAAGCCTGCTACGTTCACGAATCTCCCGAGCCTCACACGGAGCCAGCCTGTGACCATTCCTGCCCCGTCTGATCATGGCATCCATTCCGCCGACGGGGACTCGCTCCCGAAGCGTGGCCGCCCGATCCTCCGGATCCTCACCTGGCTTTTCCTCGGGCTCCTCTCCCTCGTCACGATCGCCGGGATCGGGATTGCAGCCGGATGGGTCTACTACCATCCTGCCTACGAGGCCGAGAAGGGCATCGTGTACGGCGTTCGGAAGGGGAAAAACCTGACCTTCGACGTCGTCCGCCCCGCCAAGCCCAACGGGCTCGGGATCGTCTATTTCACGAGCGGTGGCTGGCGATCCGGTGGCCCCGGTGACTTCAATTCCGTCATCCTCGCCCCCCTTCTCCGTCGCGGCTACACGATCTTCCCTGTCTATCACGTGTCGCAGCCCGAGGCGACGATTCCCGAGATCGTCGCCGACTCCCATCGCGCCATCCGCTTCATCCGTAGCCACGCGGCCGACTTTTCAATCGACCCCGATCGTCTCGGGCTCACGGGCGGCTCCGCCGGCGGCCACCTCTCCCTGATGATCGCCACCACCGGCGGCCCGGGCGACGCGGCGGCCGCCGACGAGATCGACAGGGCCAGTAGCGCCGTGCAGGCGGTGGCGATCTTCTATCCCGTTACCGACTTCCTCGATCTCGGCAACTCGACGGAGAACCCCCGCAACGGCGGCCCCCCGCTCAGCTTCCGCAAGGCCCTCGAACAGGACCCGGTCGACATGACGACCTGGCCGGAGACAGCCCGGGAACTCTCGCCGCTCCATCGCCTCGCCGACCATCTTCCGCCGACGCTCATCCATCACGGCGACGCCGACCGGCTCGTTCCCCTCGATCAATCGGAGCGATTCCAGGCGCGGGCCAAGACCCTGGGACACGACGTCGAGGTCGTCGTCCACCGCGGCGGCGACCACGGCTGGCCAACGATGCTCCTCGACCTGATTCAGTTCGGAAGCTGGTTCGACGCCCACCTCCGCCGCGGGAAGTAATCGCCATTCGGTCGGCTCTTGCGACGGGGCCGTCGCGACTCAACGCTGCGGCTTGAGGCGACGGTCGAAAAACTCGAACAGCGCCGCATCGGCCTTCTCGGCGTCGGCCCCCTTGAAGCCGTGGCCAGCTCCTTGGAGCGTGAGCAGCTCGGCCTCGACCGTCGCCCCCTTGAGCTTGTCGATGAGCCACTCGGCCTGCTCGTGCGCCACGTAGGCATCCTCCGTTCCGTGGATGCACAGCGTCGGCGCGGCATCGGGGGTCACCCAGGCCAGTGGACTTCCCTGGATGTGGAGATCGCGGTGGGTGTCGAGATTCCCGCCGAACCACAGCGGCAACACCTCGTGGGCATCGACGCTCTTTCCGTACGACTTGGTGAAGTCGCTCGGACCGTAGACGTTGACGACACAGGCGACGGCGCTCGAATGGCCGGGGTTTCCCCCGTCTCCCTCGAAGCGGGGCACGTGGGCCGTGACCCCGAGAAACTGGGCAAGGTGACCACCGGCCGAGCCTCCCGTGACCCCGATCCGCGCCGGGTCGACTGAATAGTCGGCCGCATGGGCTCGCAGCCAGCGAACGGCGGCCTTCGTGTCGTGGACCGCGGCCGGGAAGCGGTGCTTCGGCGCCAGCCGATAGGAGATCGTCGCCGCCACATACCCGCGCTCGGCGAGGCGGACGCAGAGTTGATCGTAGCCGTCGCGCGTCCCGGCCCGGAACCCTCCCCCGTGGATGCAGATCACCGCCGGGAACGGCCCTTTGCCCGACTTCGGTCGGGCAAGATTGAGCTTCAGGGATTCCCCTTCTGGGGTCGAATACTCGATCCCCTCTTCCCAGCTCACGGTGTCGGGCACCGTCGGTGCCGCAAGCGCGGCCCCCGCCGAAAAGGCGACGGCCATGAGGATCGCCCCGAGCAGCGGACGGAGGAACAGGCCCCGGCCGGCCACGCGGGCAGCCATCGACTTCGTCAGCATCATGTCTTCGCTCCTGATTCGGATTCCGGACTCGGGGGCCACACGGGGAGGAGCTTCATGGCCCCCCAGAGGAGCAGCATCGGCATCGCCAGCACCACGGCCGCGGCGAGCAGCCCCTCGCGGCCGAGCCATGTCACCGGATAGTCGACGAACCCCCGGAAGCTCTTCGAGAACAGTTGACCGCCGACGACGACGTTCCACCGCATCGCTGCCACCTGCACGAGGACGAGGACGGCGGCAACGCCGGTGCAGGCACGCCGAAAAGCGGCGCTCGCGACACGGGTGAAGGCGGGGATCGGCAGGATGAGCAGCGGCAAAAGCGCGCCGATGAGCACCTGCAGCGTCAGGTAGGAAAAGCGCAACTTCGTGACGAGCAGCTCGCGGATCACGTGCCACTCCTCCTCCCGCTCATAGGCCACGTGGAGGAGGTCGCCGAACTCGAACGTCACCGCGAGGACGAGGAACATCCACAGCAGCCTCGAAAGTGACCGCACGCACTCTTCATCGGGCTCCATCCGGCTGCTCCGGCAGAGAAACAGATAGAGGAGCGTCAGCACCGCGATCCCCGACACGACGGCCGACGTCAGAAAGATCACCGGCATCAGCGCCGTCGACCACCACGGATTCGCCTTGATCGCGCCGAACAGGAATCCGACATAGCCATGGAGGATGCAGGCGGCCGGAATCCCGATCACGGAGAGGGCGTGGATGAGCTTCCGATCGATCTCGGCCGCCCGCGGCGTGATCTCCAGCACTCCCAGGGCGAGCACGCGATAGACGTTCTTCCACGGGCCGGGTGCGGAATGAGCCCGCTCCACGATCGCTGGCCTGAACAGCAGCCAGACGTCAACGAGGAGGACGAGCATGTAAAAGGAATAGATGAAGCCGAAGCCGGCCATCGCCGAACTGGGGCTCGGCGTCGCCACGACGTTGAGCGCCCGCTGCGGCTGATGGAGATGAAGGAGGAGCGGGAGCGTGGCACAGGCCCCCAGGCAGAGCGACGTGACCACGGCCAGCCGGGCCACCGGCCGCAGGGCTTCGCGGTGAAAGACGTGGTACATCGTCGAGACGACAAATGCCCCGGCCACCATCCCGGTGATGTAGGGATAGATCACGATCATGATGCTCCACGCCGGATGGGCATCGTTGGGAAAGACGAATGGCGCGTCGTGGAGGGCGTGGTACTCCATCAGGTCACCTCGTCGGTGAGGCCGACGTAGCGGGTGAGCGGGATCGTCCCGAGGTGCTGCTTGAGGACGCTCGTCGGCAGCGTCCCCAGCCGCTTCGAGATCTCGCTGTCGGGATCGTCGATCCGGCCGAAGACCCGGGCGCCTGTCGGACACGCCTCGACGCAGGCCGGCTGTTCGTTCCGCATCACGCGGTGGTAACACCAATTACATTTGTCGGCGACATTCGTCTCGTGGTTCATGTATCGAATGCCG
>CAJAYZ010000338.1 GCA_903949225.1 uncultured Planctomycetaceae bacterium | reverse complement strand
GGTGGCCGACGGGCGCAACACCTATGTCGTCATTCAGGCCCCCGATGCGGGCGTCATCGGCGAGGTCCTCACGAGCAGCCCGTGACCGGCGATCTTGCAACCTCACGACGATTGGCTGCCACGCCAGCCCGCAAGGTAGAATCCCTCGGCTTTGCAGCGGGGGTGGTTGGCCATGGCTCCAAACTTCTCTTCTCTCGGTGATGCACTCCGTGTCGTCGCGGAGATGACACGCGTGGCCATCATCTTGGCCACCGTGATCGTCGGCGCCAGCCCGGCCCGCGCCGACTCTGCCGAAGATCACTTCGAGGCTGTCGTCCGCCCTCTCCTCGTCGAGCGCTGCCATGCCTGCCATGCGGGCGACGAGGCGAAGGGGGGATTGCGGCTCGACTTGCGCGCTGGCTTGGTCCGCGGGGGCGACTCTGGCCCAGCGATCGATCCGGGGCAGCCCCCCCTCGAAAGCCTCCTCATCCGGGCGGTGAACCACACCGATGGCCTCGAGATGCCCCCCGACGGCCGGCTCCCCCAGCCGCAGATCGAGGCCCTCATCGCCTGGGTGACCGCCGGGGCTCCATGGCCAGACAGCCCCGAGAGCTCCGACAGCCCGACCTCGCCGCAAGCCCCGCGCCAGCCCGCCATCGAACCGATCGCGCCCGATCACCCTTCCCTCGCCAGTGCCCTGCAGCTTTGGCTCCGCGCCGACAATCTCGCCCTCGACGACGGCGCACCGGTGCCGGTCTGGCCCGATGCGAGCGGCCACGGCCGTGATGCAAGCGCGACGAAGGGAATCCGCCCTGACGGCCAGGGGCTTGCCGGGAGCTTCGTGCGCGAAAGCACGCTCGCGCGTCGCCCCGCCGTCCGGTTCACCAACGCCACCGGCTACGCGTCCTCGCCGAGCCTGCCAGTGCCGATCAA
Source organism: uncultured Planctomycetaceae bacterium (assembly GCA_903949225.1). Lineage (GTDB taxonomy): Bacteria > Planctomycetota > Planctomycetia > Pirellulales > UBA1268 > QWOP01. The sequence continues at coordinate 9,700 of CAJAYZ010000338.1, read as the reverse complement.
AGGGGACGCCCCCCACACCCTCGTCGCGGTCGTCAACCTCAAGCTCCACGACGTTGGCAACCCGCACGACGGAATCCTCGGCATCGGTGACCCGGCCAATCCCGGCGCCGATCCGGGGCTTCCGCTGGCCACGATCCTCCAGATCAACCGGGCCGAGAACCACGCCCTCCACGTCGCCGGAGGCTGGAACCACGACGCCTCCCTCGGCGCCGGGTCGTTCTTCCCCCACTACGGCCGGCCGACGCTGCTTGTGGCGGTCAAGGAGCCGGGGCCGATGCGCTCGAGCACGCGAGTCTTCATCAATGGCTTGCCCGTCGCCGTTGCCGAGGGACGCGACACGATCCCCGACCTCCGCCACCGCACCGACATCGGCGCCTTCCTCGGAAAAGCGGTGTCGTGGTCGGGATCGATCCTTGGCGATGTCGGCGAGGCGCTCGTGTTTTCATCCGCCCTCGACGATGCCAGCCGCGTCGGCCTCGAAGCCTGGCTCGGTGAAAAATACGCCCTCGATCTCGGCGGCCCCCACCGCGCCCCACGCTCCACCTACACCGCCGCCGAACGGGCCCACTGGGCCTATCAACCGCTCTTCGATCTCACCCTTTCCGCGCCCCACACTCAGACCGCCCCGACGGCGATCGATCGCTTCCTCGCGCCGCAGATCGCGGCCCTGGGATTGCCACCGGTGCCCGAGGCCGATCGGGCCACGCTCCTGCGGCGGGTGACCTTCGACCTCACTGGTCTTCCGCCAACGCCGGAGGAGACCACCGCCTTCCGCGCCGACACCTCGCCCGATGCCTGGAGCGAGGTCGTCAACCGGCTCCTCGCCTCGCCCCATTACGGCGAGCAGCAAGCCCGCCACTGGCTTGACGTCGTTCGCTTCGCCGAGACCACAGCCAACGATGCCAACGCCGTGATGACGCAGGCCTGGCGCTACCGCAACTGGGTCGTCGACGCCTGCAACCTCGATCTCCCCTACGACCGCTTCCTCGTCGAACAACTCGCCGGCGATCTCCTCCCCTCGAGCGGCGACGCCGCCACCGATGCCGCACGGACGATTGCCACAGGCTTCTTGATGATCGGCCCGAAGGCGCTCGCCGAGACCGACAAGGAGCAGTCGCGGCTCGACATCGTCGATGACCAGATCGATGTCACCGGCCGGGCCTTCCTCGGCCTCACGCTCGCCTGTGCCCGCTGCCATGACCACAAGTTCGACGCAGTCCGCACCACCGACTACTACGCCCTGGCGGGGATCTTTCGCAGCACCGAGCCATTCCAAAACGAGGTCCGCAACGCCTCAATGTGGTGGGAGTATCTGGTGCCAGCGGGCGACGGTCGCGACCCGATCATGGTCATGGCCCCGAAAGAAACCCTCCCCCGCAACCTCCGCGTCCACCTTCGCGGCAATCGTTTTCAGCTCGGGGGGATCGCCCCGCGCAACATCCCCGGCCTTTTCAGCGCGCCCGCCGTCGGTGCAGCGGGCGCGGCGGATGGAGACCATCCGAGAACGCTTGTCACTTCTGGCGGCAGCGGCCGGATCGAACTCGCCCGCTGGATCGCCAGTGAACAAAACCCGCTCACGCCGCGGGTCATGGTCAACCGGATCTGGCAGCAGCATTTTGGCCGTGGGCTCGTGGCGACGAGCGACAACTTTGGCACCCGCGGTGAGTCCCCCACGCACCCCGAGCTCCTCGATTGGCTCGCTTGCCGGTTCATCGAATCGGGATGGAGTGTCAAGGCCCTCCACCGTCTCATCCTCAACTCTGCCGCCTACCGCCGGGCTGCAGCGCCTGCAGCACTCCGCCAGGCCGATCCCGACGGGCGGATAGTGGCCTCAAACCAACGCCGGCGGCTCACCGCCGAGCAGCTCCGCGACGCGGTCCTCGCGGCGAGTGGCGGCCTCGACCGGGTGCCGGGGAGTGACGAGAGCGCAAGGGTTCTCCTTGAGAAAGCCGAGGACATCGGGGCGATGATCAAGCCGAATCGGCTCGCTGTCGACGATCCTGTCTACACGACGTTCACGAAGCGGAGCCTCTATCTTCCGGCAGTGCGAAACATGCTCCCCGACGTTCTCGCGCTGTTTGACGCCGCCGATCCCAATGGCGTAACTGCCCTCCGCAACGAGACGACCGTCCCGTCGCAGGCCTTGTTCCTCGTCAACAGTCCGTTCGTCCGCGGTCAGGCCCTCGCTTTCGCCCGTTCGCTCCTCGCCGATGCGAGCCTCGACGACCGCGGCCGAATCGATCGAGCCCATGCCCGGGCGCTCGGCCGCCACGCGAGCCCGGAGGAGATTGCCGAGGCGCTTGCCTACGTTGCCGCCTGGACGGAATCGACGGCCGGGCAGGCCCGGCCTGCCGAGACGCGCCGCGAGGAGGCCTGGCAGAGCTGGTGTCAGGCGCTGCTGTGTTCCAATGAGTTTGCCTACCTCGACTGACCGGAGCCCCGTCATGCTCAACGTTCCGCGCCGAGAATGGCTCCGGCAAAGCGCCTGTGGCTTCGGTCACACGGCGCTCCTCGGCCTCCTTGCCAGCGAGCATATGCCCGGAGTGGCCCGTGCAGACGGGCCAACCGGCTCTCCGCTCGCGGCCAAGCCCCCCCACTTCCCGGCGCGGGCGAAGCGCGTCGTGTTCCTGTTCATGCATGGCGGGATCTCGCATGTCGATTCGTTCGACCCCAAGCCGAAGCTCGCGGCGCTCAACGGCCAGCCGCTGCCGCTGCCGAAGCCGAAGTTCGAGTTCGCCCCCACCGGCAATCTCCTCGCCTCGCCGTGGGAGTTTCGCCGCTACGGCCAGTCGGGGCTCGAGGTGAGCGATCTCTTTCCCCTCATCGGCAGCCATGCCGACGACCTGTGCGTCATCCGTTCGATGCATGGCGGCGATCAGGTGTCACACGGGCCGGCCCTGCTCGCCATGAACACCGGCTCCGGCGTCTTCGCCCGGCCGAGCCTCGGCGCCTGGACGCTCTATGGCCTCGGATCAGAGAACGACAATCTCCCCGGGTTCATCAGCCTCTCCCCCTCGCTCTACCACGGCGGCACGCAGAACTACGGCTCGGCGTTCCTCCCGGCGAGCTTCCAGGGGACGCGGATCGGCGACGGCAGCACCGACTTCAAGTCGACGCGGCTCTCGAACCTCGTCTCGCCGGAGGATCCGGCCCTGGAGCGGCTCCAGCTCGATCTCCTCGCCGCCCGCAACCATCGCCACGCGGGATTGGCGGGGGGCGACCCGCGGCTCGAGGCCCGGATCGAGTCGTTCGAGATGGCCTGGCGGATGCAGGCGGAGGCGCCGAGGGTGTTCGAGATCGAGCGGGAGACGGCCGGCACGCTCGCGCGCTACGGCGTCGGCGTCGAGCCGACCGATGAATATGCCCGACAGTGCGTGCTCGCGAGACGCTGTCTCGAGGCGGGGGTGCGGTTCGTGCAGGTCAACTTCAGCTACCCGCGCAACTACTGGGATGCCCACGGCGATCTCCGCAACAACCACACCACCAACGCAAGGAAGGTCGACCAGCCGATCGCCGCCCTCCTTGCCGACCTCAAGGCCCGCGGGCTGTTCGACGACACCCTCGTGATCTTCGGCACCGAATTTGGCCGGACGCCGGCCGCCCAAGGCTCCGACGGCCGCGATCATCATCCCCACGCCTTCAGCGTTTGGATGGCCGGCGGCGGCGTGAAGGGGGGCGTAACCCACGGACAGACCGACGAGTTTGGCTATTACGTGGCGGAGGGGAAGGTGACGATGCCCGACTTCCATGCCACAATCCTCCACCTCCTCGGCCTCGACCACGAGCGGCTCACCTTCCGCCACGCCGGCCGCGATCACCGCCTCACCGACGTCTCCGGCACGGTCGTCCGCGACATCCTCGCCTGATCGCTCCGGCCGTAAGAGCTCCTTTTCACCGGGAACACATCCGATGCAGCGACGCGACTTCCTCCGCACGACCACGGCCGCCGGCGGGATCGCCGCGGTGGCGGGGCTGCCCACCCAGGCGACGGCCGCCGATCCGCCGAGGGCGACTGCGAGCCCCCTCACCCCGCGGCTCCTCGCCGACCACTCGGAGGCCGACCACCGCCGGCGTCTGCTCAACATTGGCCACGGCACAACGCGGATCCGCTCCTGCCTCCGCCGGCATCTCGTCACCAACTACCTCCCCGCTCAGTGCTGCTACAACCTCGGCGAATATCCTTCTACGACCCCCTGGAACCCGGGGCCTGAGGACGAGGCCGAGCTCGACCGGCTCGCCGCCCTCGGCGTCCAGGTGATCCAGGTCTTCGACGACTGGAACGATTCACTGCGGCTGTTTGGCGGCGACAAGTATTCGCCGGTCAACGCCGAGGGATACGGGCGGTTCCTCGCCATGGCGCGGGCGCGTGGCTTTCGGGTCCTGACCTACGTCTCCACTTGCTTCATCCAGACCACCGATCCAGACTTCGACCCCGCCTGGCGACGTCCTGGCGACGTCCTCGTCGTCGGCTACTGGAACATGGCCCGATGCTCGCCGGCGAGCCCCGGCTGGCGGGCTTTCGTCCTCAAGAAAATCGCCCACGTCATCGACGAATGGGGGACGGATGGCATCTACATCGACGGTGGCTACCTGATGAACCGCCATGAGCGCAAACGTCAGATGCCTCCGGCCGCCGACGAGATCGCCGCCTTCAACGAGACGCCGGAGGAGGATGGCGCTTTCGCCGATCTCCTCGCGCTCATCCATGCCGACGTCAAGCGACGAGGAGGGATCGTCAAGCTCCATGTTGACGGCGCCGACAAGCCACTCACCGATCTGGCGACCTACGACTATCTCTGGGTCGGCGAGGGGGTGGCCAATGCCGATGCCCTGCGGGAGACCGTGAAGAACCATCCACCGTATGTCGTTCCCTGCCTCGACATGGGTTTCACGAGTCTGGAATCGATCGACGAGCCCTACCTCCAGTCGATCCCCTACCTCCAATTCCCGGTGACCTTCGGAGGGAGAATCTTCACCGGCGAGCGCGGATTCGTCCCCGGCGTCGCCTACAACGACGACTTCTGGCTGAAGCGTTGCCGCGATGCCCGGGCGCGGTGGGAATCCGATCCCGCCTCGCTCCACACCTACTCCGCCTGGGACGAGGTGCCAGGCAGCCCGGAGACGAGGCTGCGCTGGGGACAATGGCTCGCCCGCTACCTGCCGCTGGTCGAAGAGGGGACCTGGGCGTGGCTCGAGATCGGCGACAGCGACCTGTTCGCTGCCCCGCTGCCAGGGGAGGTCGTCGCCTCGGCGTTCGCCAATCGCGGCTTCCATCTCGTCCTTGCCAACTACGGCCGTGCCGCGATGACCGTCACGACGACCGATCCCTACCGCACCGAGTCGGACGCCCGGCCGGCGACGACCTGGACGATCTTCCCCCGCTCGCTCCTCATCCTCGAGAAGGCCTGACTTCCCGACGCTGGCGGTCAGGTGGAGGATGGCACCGGAGATGACGTGATCGTGGCGGAAGCGGCGATCCGGCGCCGCCCGAGCCAAGAAACAAGGCTGTCGAGATAGAGATAGACGACCGGCGTCGTGAACAGCGTGAGCATCTGGCTGACGATCAGGCCGCCAACGATGGCGATGCCCAGCGGCCAGCGGAGCTCGGCCCCGGGGCCCGTGCCCAGTGCCAGCGGCAAGCCTCCCAGGAGCGCCGCGAGCGTCGTCATCGTGATCGGCCGGAAGCGGAGCACGCAGGCCTCGAAGATCGCCTCACGCGGCGCAAGGCCCCTCGTCCGCTCGGCCTCGAGAGCGAAGTCGATCATCATGATCGCGTTCTTCTTGACAATCCCGATGAGAAGGATGATGCCGATCATCGCCATCACGTCAAGCTGGCTCCCGGTCCACTGGAGGGCCAAAAGCGCTCCCAGGCCGGCGCTCGGCAAGGTGGAGATGATCGTCAGCGGGTGGATGATGCTCTCGTAGAGCATGCCGAGGACGAGATAGACGGTGACCACGGCGGCGAGGATGAGGAGCGGTTGGTTGGCGAGCGCCTCGCGGAACACCTGCGCCGTGCCTGAGAAACTGCCGCGGACGGTGGCTGGCATCCCCAGCTCCGCCGTCTTCGCCTCGACTGCCTCGACCGCCGTCCCGAGCGACACGCCACGGGCAAGATTGAACGACACCGTTGCGGAGGGAAACTGCGCGGTGTGATTGACCATCAGCGGCGCGTTGCCGGTGGTTTGTGTCGCCAACGACTCGAGCGGCACTTGGAGACCGTTGGAGCCGGTGACGTGGAGGCTCCGCAACGAGTCCGGCCCCTGGAGAAAGCCCGACTCGAGCCCCATCACCACGCGATATTGGCCGAGCGTCCGGTACATCACCGACACCTGCCGCTGGCCGAAGGCGTCGTAGAGGGCGTCGTCGATCTGCCGGGGCGAAATGCCAAATCGAGCCGCCGCATCGCGGTCGATCGTCAACCCGGTCTGGAGCCCGCGGTTCTGCTGGTCGGAGCGGATATCGGTCAGCTCCGGCATCGCGCGCATCGCCCGCACGAGCTTCGGCCCCCAATCATTGAGATCGCCAAGGTTGTCGCCGCGGAGCGTGAACTGATACTGCGAGCTGCTCGGTCGCCCACCGATCCGCAGGTCCTGCACCGGCTGCATGATCATCGTCGCGCCGGTGAGCTGCGCGAGCTTCCCCCGCAGCCGGCCGATCACCTGATCGGCCCCCAGTCCGTCGCGCTCCTCTTTGGGCACGAGGCTGATGAACATCCGCGCTGCGTTCGGGCTGCCCCCCGCGGCCCCGCCGGTCGACCCGGTGATCCCGGCCACCGCCGGGTCCTCCTTCACCGCAAGTGAAAACTTCGTCAACAGCGCGCTCATCGTCTGAAAGGAGGTGTCCTGATCGGCATCGAGGGTGCCGGTGATCCGGCCGGTGTCCTGCTGCGGAAAAAACCCCTTCGGCACAGCGACATACATCCACACCGTCAGCGCAATCGTCGCCAGGTTGACCGCCATCGTGATCCGCGGATGGCGCATGACGACGGCAAGGAGCCTTGCATACGCCTGGGTGACGCCGTCGAGAGCCCGCTCCGTCAACCGGCTGAGGAGCCCCTGCCGAGCATGCCCCGCGGGACGCAGCAGCCAGGCGCACATCATCGGCGTGAGGGTGAGCGATACGACCATCGACACGAGGATCGCCACCGAGAGGGTGACCGCGAACTCGCGGAACAACCTTCCCACGATCCCGCCCATGAGGAGGATGGGGATGAACACTGCGACGAGCGAGATGCTGATCGACAACACTGTGAAGCCGATCTCCTGCGCCCCGAGGAACGCCGCCGCCATCGGGCTCATCCCCTCCTCGCGGTGCCGGGCGATGTTCTCGAGGACGACGATCGCGTCGTCGACAACGAATCCGGTTGCAATCGTGAGGGCCATCAGGGAGAGGTTGTCGAGGCTGTAGCCGAGGGCATACATCACCGAGAACGTGCTCACCAGCGACACCGGCACGACGACACTCGGAATGAGCGTCGCCCGCCAGTCGCGGAGAAACACGAACACCACCCCGACGACGAGCATCACCGAGAGGATGAGCGTGTGCTGGACATCGACGATGCTCGCTCGGATCGTCGCCGTCCGGTCCATGGCGAGGTCGAGACGCATCCCGGCCGGCATCTGCGCCTTCAGCTGCGGGAGCATGGCGAGGACGTTGTCGACGGTGCGGATGATGTTGGCATTGGGCTGCCGGTAAACGATCAGCATGATCGTCGGCCGCCCGTTGTAGACCCCGGCGACGCGGACATCCTCGACCGAATCAGTGACCGTCGCCACGTCGCCGAGCCGGATCGGAGCGCCGTGCCGCCAGGCGACGATCAACTGCCGGTATTCCGCCGCGGTGAACAGCTGGTCGGTAGTCGCGATCGACCATGTGGTCATTCGATCATCGATGGAGCCCTTGGGCCGGTTGGTGTTCGCCTGCTGCAGGCAGGTGCGAATGTCATCGAGCCCGAGGTCATAGCGCTCGACAACCAATGGATTGACGGCAACGCGGACGGCGGGCGGCGAGCCACCACTGACAACAACCTGCCCTACGCCCTGGACCTGTGAGAGCTTCTGCTGGAGGAGCGTGCTCGCCACGTCCTGGAGCCGGGGCTTGTCGTGGAGATCGGACGTCATCGCCAGAATGAGAATCGGAGCGTCGGCCGGATTGACCTTACGGAGGTCGGGATTGCGGGGAAGGTTTGCAGGGAGACGGCCGCGGGCGGCATTGATCGCCGCCTGAACGTCGCGCGTGGCGGCGTCGATATTCCGATCGAGGTCGAACTGGAGCGTGATCGAGGTCTGCCCGAGGGTGCTCTGCGACGTCATCTCCGTGACGCCGGCAATGAGGCCGAATTGACGCTCCAGCGGCGTGGCGACCGCCGAGGCCATCGTCTCCGAACTCGCCCCCGGAAGCCCCGCGCCGACATTGATCGTCGGATACTCCACCTGCGGCAACGGCGAGACCGGGAGAAGGAAGTAGCAGATCGCCCCCACGAGCGTGATCGCCACCGCCAACAGCGTCGTCCCTACGGGCCGGCGAATGAACCATGCCGAGAAGTTCATGGCACACGCTCCAACTCGGCGGTCGACCCTTCCGCCCGCTCCTCACCGTCCTGACCAACCGGGCCGCGCGCCCACCGCCCCACGGCGTCGAACCACAGATAGATCACCGGCGTCGTGTAGAGCGTGAGGAGTTGGCTGACGAGAAGGCCGCCGATGATCGTGACTCCTAAGGGGCGCCGCAATTCCGAACCGACACCGGTGCCCATCGCCAGTGGCACCGCCCCGAGCAGCGCGGCCAGCGTCGTCATCATGATCGGCCGGAAGCGGAGGAGACAGGCCTGCTCAATCGCCTCGCGGGGCGTCACCCGGCGTCCACCGATCCCGCGCCTTTCCGCATCCATGGCGAAGTCGATCATCATGATCGCATTCTTCTTGACGATCCCGATCAGCAGAATGATCCCGATCAACGCGATGACGCTGAGGTCCGTGCGACAGACGAGCAGAGCAACAAGTGCTCCCACCCCGGCGCTGGGAAGCGTGGAGAGGATCGTGATCGGATGGACGATGCTCTCGTAGAGGACTCCCAAGACGATGTAGACGGTGACGATCGCGGCGAGGATCAGCCACCCTTGGTTGGCCAGCGACGCCCGGAAGGCTGCGGCTGTCCCCTGGAAGGCCGTTTGGATCCCGGCGGGCATCCCCAGGTCGCGTCGGGCGGAGTCAATGACGTTAACGGCCCTGCCAAGGGCCACCCCCGGCGCTAGATTGAACGACACCGTCACCACCGGAAACTGCCCTTGGTGATTCACCGCAAGCGCCGCGCTCGTCTCTTCGAGCCTGGTCACCGCCCCGAGGGGCACCCGCGTCTCTCCGGGCCGCCCTTCCCCGGGACCGGCCCGGACGTACATCTGGGCCATGTCCTGCGGCGCGTCGCGGAAGCGGGGAGCCACCTCGAGGATGACGCGGTATTGGTTGAGTTGCGTAAAGAGCATCGAGATCTGTCGCTGCCCGAAGGCGTCGTAGAGCGCGTCGTCGATCATCTGCGGCGTGATCCCTAGCCGCGAGGCGCTGTCGCGGTCGATCACGAGCCGAGCTTGACGGCCGTCGGTCTGCTGATCGCTGGCGACATCGGCCAGCTCCGGGAGCTCCTGGAGGCGGGCAACGAACCGGGGCGCCCACGCTGCCAACTCCACCGCATCGGGCGACTCGAG
>CAJAYZ010000337.1 GCA_903949225.1 uncultured Planctomycetaceae bacterium | reverse complement strand
GGGCGAAACATCGAAGAATCGGTCGGTTTAAGAAAACACCTCGGGGACGGCTACTTACTGGTAGGCGAAGGCTCTGGAGAGACGCCGTCTCTCCGGTCGTCGTTCCGTTCCCGTGTCGCAGCCAAGAGGCGGCAGGGGAAAGCCCCCAGTGATGAAGACAGCGAAAGGATTCCCTGTATGTCCAAGCAGACCCCCGAGCCCGCCGCCCCCCGGCGGATGTCGTTCGCTCAGAAGCTCGCCCTTGCCGGCGGAGCAGGAGCCGCCATCACCGGCCTCGCCGCGCCGCAGTCAGCCGACGCGGTGCCGATCCAGTCGACCACGCTGCCACTCTCGCCGCCGGCGACCGCTGGCACCACTTCGTGGGACATTGACGGCGACGGTACGGAAGATTTTCAACTGCGAAACCTTGGCGGTAACGCCGCGTCGTTCGGAAATGTCGGGGCGGCTCCCTCCCTGGCCCGATTCGTCGTGCCCAACACCATTACCGAGAGCGGCTTCGCAAAACTGAGTGCCGGGTTCAATATTAGCGCCACCATGCCAGGATTCAGTTTTTTCCCTGATCCCGAGTTTAACTCGATGACGCGCTTCGGGAACATCGGCAACGCCGCCGCCGGCAACGGCTGGGCAATGGGCGACATCGGCTACTTCGGATTCAAGTTCACGATTGGGAGCGGCGTTCACTACGGCTGGGGGACGATCAACTTCCACGGGGTAACCGGGGGCTTTGTTCAAGGCCAGGGCTTCACGCTCACCGAGGCCTACTACAACGGCGTCGCTGGTGCGCCGATCGCCGTCGGTGACAGGGGCACCGCCGTCCCCGAGATCGACCCCGCCTCGGCCGGGAGCGTGATGTCGCTCGTGATCGGATCGCTTGCCATACTCGAACGCCGCCGGAAGCTCTGCGGCAGCGCCGCCGACACCGCCGCCTGACGACGACCGGGCCCCGGCGGCAGAGGAAAAATCTCCTCCGCCGCCGGGAGCGGCTCGGACAGAAAAGATGGCTGTCACCTGTTCACTTTTTACCCCTTCCAACGCCGCGCAAGCCCTTTGCCCCATTCGACTTGCAGCCACTCCCACCAGCCTGAAAAGGCCCCCGGGCGAAACATCGAAGAATCGGTCGGTGTCAGGTTTTGGCTCGGGGACGGCTACTTAACAGTAGGCGAAGGCTCTGGAGAGACGCCGTCTCACCGGTCTTCGCTCGTTGGCTCCCGTGCCGCAGCCCGGAAGCGGCGGGGAGAAGCCCCCCGTGATGAAGACAGCGAAAGGATTCCCTGTATGACCAAGCAGACCCCCAAACCCGCCGCCCCGAAGCGGATGTCGCTCTCGCAGAAACTCGCCCTCGCCGGCGGAGCAGGCGCCGCCATCACCGGCGTCGCCGCGCCGCAGTCGGCGGACGCGGTGCCGATCCAGTCGACCACGCTGCCTCTCACACCCACCACCACGGGTGATTACACGTACTGGGACGTCGATGGCAATGGCACCGACGACTTAAGAATGTATGCGTACTCGTCGACGTCGAGCGCTTTCTTTTCGCAACGGGCCGATTTGTCGGGCAGGTTCGTTTTTCCTCAAAACGGAGTTCCCAATCCGGCGAACAAAGCGATCGCCATGACGAAGCTCTCGGCGGGGGTGACCATTGGCTCGAACCTCGGCACCGCCAACCGGTTTCTCTCCGACCAAAGGAATTTCGCGATGGTGAAAAGCGCCGCGATCGGCTCGGCGGCCGCCGCGAGCGGATGGGCGCTCGGAGACATCGGCTACTTCGGCTTCAAGTTCACGAATTCGAGCGGCGTCCACTACGGCTGGGGGCAGCTCGACATTCACGGGCAAACCGGTGGCTTCGCATTTGGTGAGGCCTTCACGATCACCAACGCCTACTACGAAAGCACCCCAGGAGCCTCGATCAACGTCGGTGACACCGGTGCCTCCGCCGTCCCCGAGATCGACCCCGCCTCGGCCGGGAGCGTGATGTCGCTCGTGATCGGGTCGCTCGCCATGCTCGAACGCCGCCGGAAGCTCCGTGCGGCCGATGCCTCCCCCACCGCTGTTTCGGCCTGATCACCATGGAAAAGAAACGTCGCGTCCTTCTCGTCGGCTGGGATGCGGCGGACTGGAAAGTGATCTCACCCCTGGTCGACATGGGGCTCATGCCCCATGTCGGCCGGCTGGTGGAGAACGGCGTGATGGGAAATCTCGCCACGCTCCAGCCCCCGCTCTCGCCAATGCTCTGGACGAGCATCGCCACCGGAAAGCGCCCCCTCAAGCACGGGATCCACGGCTTCTCCGAGGCCGATCCCCATTCGGGCGGCGTCCGGCCGATCACGAATCTCTCCCGCAAAACGAAGGCCGTCTGGAACATCCTCAATCAGACCGGCCACACCTCGCTTGTCGTCGGCTGGTGGCCGAGTGCCCCCGCCGAGCCGATCCGCGGCGCGATGGTGTCCAACCACTTCCAGCAGGCGGTCGCCCCGCTCGGCAAGCCCTGGCCTTTGCGAGCAGGCACCGTCCACCCGCCGGAGTTCGCCGCCGATCTCGCCCACCAGCGCCTCCATCCCCACGAACTCGATGGCGATCTCCTCCGGCACTTCATCCCCAAGGCCCCGGAGATCGATCAGGAGAAAGACAAGCGGCTCGGTACGCTCGCCAAGCTGATCGCCGAATGCACCGGGATCCACTGGGGGGCGATGCACCTGTTTGAGAAAGTCCCCGACTGGGATTTTGCGGCCGTCTACTTCGACGCCATCGACCACTTCAGCCATGGCTTCATGCAGTATCACCCACCGAGACTTGAGTGGGTGAGCGAGCGCGACTTC
>CAJAYZ010000336.1 GCA_903949225.1 uncultured Planctomycetaceae bacterium | reverse complement strand
TTGAGACACCCCCAAAAAAGCCAAGGTTTTTCGGGGATGTCGGCCGCCGCATCCAGCGGCGGGCACTTTGTCCACAGCCTGCTAGCCTACCAGCAGTTTGGCCGCCGGCGGCGCGACCCAGTCGCCCCTCCGGGCGAGGATGCGGAGATAGGGGGGGAGGAAGGCGGCCCGGTCGGCAAACGACCCCGGCTCGGCCCCCGACCGAGTGTGATCGGGCTCGCAGAGATCCTCGATGACAAACCCCGCCGCGCAGATCCCGCCGACAAGCGCGGAGAGCCCGTGGAAAAACTCCTGCGTCCCCGGCTCGCGGAGCCGCGACGGCGGGGCTGGGGGGAGAGGCTCGCGGCGGTCGGCGCGGTGCTCGAGTTCCCAGCGCCCGCCGGGACCAGGGCCGAGGCCAGCCTGGAGGCTCACCGGATGTTTGTGCTGGCTCACATACCGCCCCCCCGGCCGGGTCACCCGCGCCACCTCGCGGAACACGTTTCCGACCTCAGGGACGTAGCACGTGCTCACCGGATGGATGACGAGATCGAAGCGGCCGGTGGCGAACATCCGCAGATCGTCCATCGAGGTCTGGACGATCTCCAGATCGAGCCGCCGCTCGGCCGCCACCTGCCGGTCGAGGGCGAGCATCGCCGGGGAGAGATCGACGACGGTCACCCGCGCCCCGGCCGCCGCATAGAGGGGGCCATGCTTGCCGCCACCGGCCGCGAGGCAGAGGAGCTCGAGGCCATCGAGCCGCGCCGGGAGCCACGGCCTCCCCGTCGGCCCGCCGCTTCCCAGCCAGCGGCGGGGATCGTCGAAGGCCTCGTCGACGGCCGGGCGAGCGAGGGCCGCCTGCGCGGTCGCCAGTCGGTCCCAGGCGCGGGCATTGCAAGCCAGCGCCGCCTCACGCCGCTGCTGGTCGGTGGGATCGTGCATCAGGGGGCTCGTCGTCCTCTGCGGACTGCTCCACCGGCTCAATCGCGGTCGTAGAGGGCGTCGCGGGTGGCCGGGTCGCGCGGCTCGCCGTCACAGACAAACCCCAGCTTCTTCCGCTCCATGAGCGCCGCCTGCTCGGCGGTGAGCCAGGTGTCGCCGGGAACGTCGACGGCGAACATCCACGGCCGCGACTCGACATGGCCGTCGAGGAAGCAGACGTTTGCCTGCGTGGCATGGCGGAAGTGGACGGTAGGGAAATTGCCGCTGGGGGGAACGAGGCCGCCGAGGTTTTCGAGAAACTTCAGGTCGTAGCGGACCTGGGCGCTGTCGGCGAACACAATCGTCCGCTGCGTCTCGCGGACACTCGCGAGCTTGAAGCGCCGGTCGCGGTCTTCGAGCTTCGGGGTGTAGTTGGCGTCGTACCCGATGACTGTGCCCGGGCCAAGGGACGGGTTGTAGTCGTAGCCGCTGCACATCGTGCCGTAGGTCAGCGTGTCGACCTGCCCTGGCCCGAACGACGGGCACTGGTAGACGGCGACGTTCCCCTCCAAGTACGGCGTGAGGAGCCCCGTGTTGAAGTCAACCCCTTCGGGGCCGCCGGCCGGGTTGGCCGAGACGGTGCCGAACCAATAGCGGCTGCTGCCGGGATAGGGATATTCGCCGGCGAGCGTGCCGGCGATCCGCCGGGCGTCGTCGAGCTTCAGCGGCGGCAGCCGGCCGCGCTGCGCGTCAGTGAACATCTGCACCGCCAGGCCAAGCTGGCGGAGATTACTCGAGCAGGCGGCGGTGCGGGCAGCCTCTCGGGTCGCCTGGACGGCCGGGAGGAGGAGGCCGAGAAGGACCCCGATGATCGAGATCACGACGAGAAGCTCGACGAGGGTGAAGGCCCGTGATCGCCGCGGGGCCGGCGGAATGCAACCGGGAATCAGCGAACCAACGACGGCCCCGCCCACGGGGGCGACCAACGGGCGCACGGGGAGCGCAGCGAACAAAGAACCGAACATGAAAGCCTCCTCGGGCGGTGCCGGGCCCCGCCCTGCCGACGCTGATCCCGTCCCCACGCTCCGCCTGCGGACTGCCAAGCGCGCAGCCAGCGGCGAAACGCCCGACCGGAAACCTCGCCGACTCCTTCCGATACCGCCCCGCGCGTGCGGGACGTGCCCGTGGTGCCGCCCTCGCAGCAGTCACGCGCTCCTGGGACGATTGGTAGGTCTTCTGACTCCCGGGCCGACGTTGTCGCCTTCTCACGTCCGCCCCGTCCATGTCACATGGGGGGAGAGAAACGCAATGGCATCGATGACAACGGTCGTCCTGCCCGGTCACAGCGGCGGGGCCGTCCCGGAATCGCACCGGAGTTCCCTGTTGAGCCCCCCGTCGCCAGCTGCGGCGGAGGGACACCAACGTCTGGAGCGTGAGTTTAGGGACAGGGCAGACCCTGTCAACGAACCCTGTCGGAGGCCTCACAACCGGCACGGCTTAACGGCCGGGCGAGCGCGCGCGTGAAGCTGTGCCGGTGGGGCTGATGTTGCGCGTCAAACTGTGACGGTTGGAGGGCCAGAGGCCGCAAGGTTTACCCCTTCGAAACACCACGCAAAGTCAGCCCAACAGTCACCACAAGTCCTTGAAACAAAGAAACTTGCAGCACACTCAAGCCGCTTTCCCAAGCCGTCCGATACCCCAAGTGTCCCCCGGGGCATCACTGTGCCCGTCGGGCAACCAGGGGGCGACAGCAACCTGCCATGAATCGAGTCACGGAATGGCTCGACAGGCCTGTCGCGGGATAGTTCGTGGATCACTCCTCGGGGTGACCTAGCCTCGCGATCGGGACCTCAAACCTCTCGCGTGATCCACAAGCAAAGGAGTTATGGCTCGATGAAGCGTATGTTGTTCCTCGGTGCGCTGGTCCTCGGCGTGACGGTCTGTAGCCAGTCCTTCGGTTTCGAGATCCTTGACCGGATGCTCGGCTGCAAGAAGGGTGGCACGTCGTGCACGGAGCCCAGCTGCGGCGCTGGCAACGGCTGTGCCGATGCCTGTGAGCCCGGGTGTGCGGCCGGCAACGGCTGCCTCGGTGGCTGTGGTGCGGAGCCCGGATGTGCGGCCGGCAACGGCTGTGCGGAACCGGCTTGTGACGCTGGCAACGGTTGCACGGACGGTGGTTGCACCTCGGCTCCGAAGTGCCGCAAGAAGCACTCGCTGTTCGGTGGGCTGAAGGGGCTGTTCGACGGCTGCAAGCGGAAGCACTCGAGCTGCACCAGCGCCAGCTGCTGCGGTGCTGAGCCCGCCTGCGACGCCGGCAACGGCTGCCTCGGTGGCTGTGGTGCGGAGCCCGGATGTGCGGCCGGCAACGGCTGCGGTGCTGAGCCCGGATGTGCAGCTGGCAACGGCTGTGCGGAACCGGCTTGTGGTGCTGGGAATGGCTGTGCCGACTCGGGGTGCACCGCTGCTCCCCGCAAGAAGCACGTGAAGGGTTCGATCCTCGGTGGGTTGTTCAAGGCTCTCCACAGCAAGAAGGGCTGCCACAAGAGCTGCACCAGCAGCACCTGCTGCGGCGACGCTGTCGAGCCGGGCTGCGGTGCCGAGCCTGGGTGCGGTGCTGGCAACGGTTGCGGCAACGGCTGCAGCGACCCGGCCTGCAGTGCCAACTGAACGAGTCTCCCACAGCTTCACGACCCATCGGTTGATCGCAAGACCAGCAGGATGAGTCAGGCAGAAGGAATCTTGTCAGTCAGATGAAGACAGTGCGATAGGTCGAAACGGACTACCCGTTGCCCGACTTCGGCCAGTGAGCTCCGCCCGGGACCAAAAGTCCCGGGCGGAGTTTTTTTGTTGGTCTTGGGCCCGGCCGATCAGCCCCCGGCCCCGGCGAGGATCTCCGCCGCCGGGCCGGCACGGTGGACTCTCCCCGCGACGAGTTCCACCACCTGCGTGGCCGCCCGCCGGGCGAAGAAATGGTCGTGGGTCACCACGACCATCGTCTGGCCGCCGCGGGCCAACTCGACAATGACGTCGAGCACCTCGGCCGACATCTGCGGATCGAGAGCGCTGGTCGGCTCGTCGAAGAGCATCACCCGCGGCTCCATCGCCAGGCTCCTGGCGATCGCCACGCGTTGCTGCTGCCCGCCCG
>CAJAYZ010000335.1 GCA_903949225.1 uncultured Planctomycetaceae bacterium | reverse complement strand
TCTTGAGGCCGTTCGCTTCGTGGTCGGGCTGACCGTCTGCGTTAAGGAAGGTCTCCGTCTTCGGGTCGAAGCGGAGCTTCCGCTTGAGGATCCAGGCGATCGCCGCGGCGTGGCAGGCGACATGGGCGCGGCGCATCACTTCCGGATTGGCAGCCGTCGGCTTTCGCGTCTTCACGCAGTCGAAGAAGTTGCGGGCGTGGAGAGCGGCGTCGGTGCCGGCGAGCTTCTTGGTCGCCTCGCCGACCTCCGCTTCGAGGCCGGGCGAGACGTCGGTGCCGCCGGCGTCGCCGGTCTCCACCCAGCCGGCATCGCCGACGAACTTCACCGGGCAGGTGCCGAGCTTCGTGTTCCAGTTCGGCGCGCGGTCGCCGAACGGCGTGGGGAGAAAGTCGATGACGAGCTTGACGCCGTTGGGATAGACGCAATGCATCGCCGTGGGTTGTGGATCGAACTCGACCGGGCCGGTGTCGTCGGCTCGGTTCGCCCACTGGCACAGGTCGACGGTGTGAGCGCCCCAGTCGAGGAGCCGGGCGCCAGAGTCGAAGTCGTGATAGCCGCGCCAGCCGCCGCCGACATATTCGTGGTTGTAGGGGCGCCACGCCGCGGGTCCGAGCCACCGATCCCAGTCGCAGATCTCCACGTCGGGCGTCGGCTCAGCAGCGAGCCAGTCGTTTTTGAGGACCGGCTCGTAGGCCGAGGCGTAAAGCGTCTGGAGCTTGCCGAGCTTGCCTGAGTGGGCGAGGTTCACCGCATTGATGAAGTTCGGCACGCTCCGCCGCTGCGTGCCCGCCTGGAACACCCGGCCGGTTTTGGCGAACGTGGCGGCGAGGCGCTGGCAGATGTCGATCGTGATCCCGCACGGCTTCTCGCTGTAGACGTCCTTGCCCGCCTCGGCGGCCATCATCGAGGCGGCACCATGCCAGCGGTCGCCGGTGGCGATGAGGACGGCGTCGATGTCTTTGCGATCGAGCAGCTCGAGCATGTCGCGCGTCGTCGTGCAGTCGGTGTTGCCGTAGTGGGCGTCGACCATCGCCTTCCCCTCGTCGCGGCGCGACGCCTGGACGTCGGCGATGGAGAGGCACTGGACGTCGGCAAACGGGAGCATGGCGCCGAGGACGTACCGGCAGCGTGGGCCGATGCCGATCACCCCCAGGCCGATCCGCTCGCTCGCTGCCGCCACCCCCGGCTCGAGGCCGAGGGCTCGGGCGGCAACAATCGTCGGCAGGGCGATCGCGGCCAGGCCCGCCGCACCGGCGAGGAGGTCGCGGCGAGTGAGGCTGCCGGTGGCGGCGGAGGTGGCCTTGGAGTGGGCGGAGGGGGAAGCTTTGGGCATCGGGAAACTCCTCGGGGAACGGTGTGGGGGCGATGGGATTCGATGGGATCTCGCGGGAGCGAAGGGCCGTCGTCGGGCTCCGGTCGTGCCCCCTTTCCCCCGCCGTACGGTATCCTGCCGGTTCGGTGGCGGGCAACCATCGGAAGTCCGGAGCGGGGGCTGATTGGGGAGGGCGATGGCGATGAACCGTGCGAATGCTGTGCTTGTGGTGCTGTTCGGGTTGATCGGTGGAGGCTTCATGGCGACGTCGATGCTCGTCGGTGCGGCGGCCCCGAATGCCGGAGGGGTATATGAACTGTCGCTGCGACGGCAACAGCCGGGAGCGGAGGATCGGGCGTTTTGGCGCACGATCGAGTCGCCTGCAGCCTGGAAGGCGTCGGAGACGGCCGTCATCGTCTGCGACGTCTGGGATCTCCACCACTGCCGTCGGGCCGTCGAGCGGCTCGAGGAGTTTGCCCCGCGGATCGCGAAAATCTGCGACACCGTCCGGGCTGCCGGTGGCACCGTGATCCACGCCCCGAGCGACTGCATGCCAGAGTATGCGAGTCACCCGGCGCGGGAGCGCGTCCTCGATCTCGTCGCCCGGAACCAGCCGGCCGGCTTCGAGCCGCCGCCGGCGGCGAAGGCGACCTGGTGCTCCGGCATCGGGGCTGAATCGCTCGACGAATACCCGCTCGATCAGTCCCTCGGCGGCGAGGACGACGACCCGGCCGAACATGCCGCCTGGGCCGCTGAGCTCGAGCGGATGGGGCGCAACCCAAAGATGCCCTGGAAGATGCAGTCGCCGCTTGTGCCAATCGACGCTACCGCGGACTTCATTAGCGACAACGGCGCCGAGGTGACCAGGGTGCTCGCCGCCCGCGGCATCCGGCACGTGATGCTCGTCGGTGTCCATCTCAACATGTGCGTCCTCGGCCGGCCGTTCGGGCTGCGCCGGATCGGTGAATCGGGGCGCGACGTTGTCCTCGTCCGCGACCTCACCGACACGATGTACGACCCCGCCCAGTGGCCGTGGGTGAGCCACTTCACCGGCACCGACCGGATGATCGACCACGTCGAGCGGCACGTCTGCCCGACGATCTCGAGCGCCCAAGTGCTCGGGGACGGCGCCCCGTTCCGCTCCCCCCGCGACACGCGGCCGACGGTGGCGCTCACGATCGCCGAGGAGGAGTATGGCTCGCATCGCACGCTCTCCGCCTTCGCCCATCGGCATCTGGGCCGGTCGTTTCAGGTCGTGGAGCACCACGTCGCGGCCGACGATCCAAACTCGATTCCCGGCCTCACCCGGCTGGCCGACGCCGACGTGCTTCTCCTCTCGGCCCGCCGGCGCGGGCTTCGCCCTGCCGAGATGGCTGCGCTGAAGGCGTTTCTCGCGGCAGGAAAACCGGTGATCGGGATCCGCACCGCGAGCCATGCCTGGGAGCCGAAGGAGGCGATCGACGGCCGCGAGACGTGGGGGGAGTTCGACCGTGAGGTCTTTGGCATCGAATACTCCGGTCACTTCGGCAATGAGCTCCGCTCGACGATGAAGGTGGCCGCCGGAGCCGCCGGAGATCCGCTCCTCACCGGCATCCCCGCCGAGGGGGCGATTGAGCAGACCGGCTCGCTGTACCGAATCGCGGCAACATCCCCACAGACCCGCGTCCTTGCCGTCGGCGAGGTGCCTGGGGAACTAGCGCAGCCGGTGCTCACCGACTTCATTCGGCCCGATGGCGGCCGCTCGATCTATACCTCGATCGGCCATGCCGAAGACCTGACCAAGCCGGAAGTCGTCCGCGTGCTCGTGAGCGCCGTCCATGTCGCCGCCGGGCTCGAGCCGCCGGCGGATCTCGACGAGCGAAATCCCCACGATCCCGCGCTCCGCTGGGTGTCGGTGCGGCGTAACAGCGGATCATTCCCGAGCACCGAGTCGCTCCTCGCCCGCTTTGCGCCCGGAGAAAAACCGCTGTGGTGTCGGGGCGTGATCGTCCCCGACATGATCGCTTCGCACGACGGATGTTTCGTCTTTCTGCGCGGCGACGGCCTGCGGGCGGAGGGGATCCGGGGCTGGTTCGAGGGTCGGGAGCTTACAGTGCGGGGGATTCCCGGCGGGGTCGTTGTCGAAGTGCCGCCGATGCTCGCCACGCCTCATCGCGCCGGCACGCTCGCTCTCGAGGTGATCGGGAACGAGGCGAAGCGGGGCTGGGGGAAAACGAAGGCGACGCTCGCGCGGCGGGGGACACCTGCCGAGATCCCGCTCGACCGCTTTCAGATCCGTTACGGCGCCGGTGACGGCGTGAACTTCCGCGACATGCCCCTCCCGGCGATGTTCGGCGGTCCGGCCGATGCCGTCATGATCCTCGAGTGATTTTGGCGGCGGGGCTCTGGGTGGTCAGCCGAGGAGAGCGCGGATCACCCGGCCATGGACGTCGGTGAGCCGGTGATCCCGGCCGCCGTGACGGAAGGTGAGCCGCTCGTGATCGACGCCGAGCTGGTGGAGGATCGTGGCGTGGATGTCGTGGATGTCGACGGCATCCGCGACGACGGAATTGCCGAAGTCGTCGGTTTCTCCGTAGGCCATCCCGCCGCGGAAGCCGCCGCCGGCGAGGAAGATCGAATAGCCGTCGACATGGTGGTCGCGGCCGCATCCGGGCGTCACGGCCGGCGTGTGGGGGGTGCGTCCCATCTCGCCGGCCCAGACAACAATCGTCTCGTCGAGGAGGCCGCGGGCCTTGAGATCGACGATCAGGGCCGCCACCGATTGCTCGGTGACCAGCGCGTTCTTGGCATGGTTTTGAACGATCTGGCCATGCTGATCCCAGGGGGAATTGTTGCCGTCGAAGCTCGGACAGGTGATCTCGACGAACCGGACGCCGCTCTCGATGAGCCGGCGGGCCCGGAGGGCCTGGGTCGCGTAGAGCCGCTGGTGCTCGTCGGCAGAGTCGAGGCCGTAGAGCCGGCGAACGTATTCCGGCTCACGACTGATGTCGACGACGTCGGGGACGGTGGCCTGCATCCGAAACGCCGTTTCGTCGTTGGCGATCAACGCCTCGATCGCCGCGCTGTCGGAAGCAGCGGCGGCGAAGCGTCGATCCTGCGCCTCGAGCAGCGTGAGCTTGCGACGTTGGAGAGCCTCGGGATCGGCAGCGACGATGTTGTCGACCGGCGTGCCGGCCGCCCGGAGCATCGTCGCCTGATGGGAGGCGGGAAGGTAAGCGCTGCCGAAGTTCTCCAGCCCCCCGTTGGGAACCCAGTCATTGTTGAGGACGACATAGCCGGGAAGATTGTCGTTCTCCTTCCCCAAGCCGTAGGAGACCCAGGCGCCGAAGCTCGGGGCGGAGCCGATGATCCGGCCGGTGTGGAGGAGCAGATTTTGCTGGCCGTGGAGCGGGAGTTCGCCGACCATCGAGCGGACGACGCACAGCTCGTCGGCCACCTCGGCGATCCGGGGGAAGAGATCGCTGACCCACAGGCCGCTTTCCCCTTGCCTGCGAAACGCCCACGGGCTCCCGAACCAGACCCGGTTGGCGTCTGATTGCGACCGCTTCGAGACGTTCGTGTCGCCGATCTTCGTCCCTTCATGGGCCTTGAGCATCGGCTTGGGGTCGAAGAGGTCGACGTGGCTCGGGCCGCCGTCCATGAAGCAGAAGATGACGTTGCGGGCCCGGGGACGGCTCGGGGCTCCGGCGGCGGTCGCGGCGCTCGAACCAAGGAGGCCGGAGAGCGCGAGCATCCCGAAGCCCGCTGATGATCCGGCGAGAAATCCGCGCCGCGACGGGGCGGCAGGAGCCCTGCCGGGGCAGATGCCTGACGGGAGCGCGTCGGAATAGGTCATGGGGAGATCTCCGGCGAACGAC
>CAJAYZ010000334.1 GCA_903949225.1 uncultured Planctomycetaceae bacterium | reverse complement strand
GGGGGCTCGCTTGGCCGCGGCGGCTGGAGGCTCCACCAGGTGGCCCGCTCCGCGAGCTTCTCCTTCCAGGCCTCCTCCGGGGAGACCTCGACCACCCGGGGATCGGGGGCACCGCGGCGCACCCAGTCGACGAGATGGGCGAGCTCCTCCGCTGGGAGAGCGCCCTCGGGGGGCATCTGGAGTTCGGGGTTTGTGTAGCTGATCGCCTCGATGAGGAGCGATTCCTCCGGGGCCTCGGGAACGATCGCCGGCCCCTGGTCCCCTCCCCGCACCCAGCCACTCCGCGAATCGAGGGCCAGGCCCCCTTTGATCTCGTGGTCGTGGGAATGGCAGGCGAAGCAGCGCGCCTCGAGCACCGGGAGGACGGTGTCGGTGAAGAAGCGCTCGTCAGACAGAGGGGCTGCCGGGAGCTCCGCCGCACGGATGGAAAGGCTGCCGAGGAGGCACAGCGTTAGCGCCCATGCGGCCCGCGTCAGCTGAAAGCCTGATTCGCCGCAGCCCATCACTCGTCCCCGGGCGGCGGCACGGCAAGCCTGGCGAAGTAAATCGCCGACTTCCCCTCGTGCGTCGCGTAGTAGCTCATCCAGATCTGGCCGTCGTGTTCCACCATGCCAGGATAACTGGTGTCGCCGCCGCTGGGCAGCGTGACGACCGCGGGCCAGGAGCCGGAGGCGGGATCGAGGAAGTCGACCGCCGTCACCGGGCCAGTTTCCCGGTAATCCCGCCCGGCGGCGAGGATCCGGCCGTCGGCGAGGACGAGCAATTCCGGCCCGCCGACGGGGCGGCCGATGCTCCGCCAGGTCCAGTCGCGATAGGGGGGCGGGGCGCTTCCGAACCAGCCCTGCCGATCGCCGCTCTCCCGGCGGACAAGCGCCAAGGCCGTGCCGTCGGCGCGGAAGCGGAGCGTCGTCTCATTGGGGCGGCCGGGAATGTCCCACACGGTCACCGGCTGCCAGGCGAGGCCGTCGGGGCTCTTGTAGAGCGTCGTCGTCCATTCGCCCGTGTCTTCCGCCGTCCCCTCCGGGGCCCCGGTCCGATAGGCGACTCCATACGCAGTGCCGTCGTGCCAGGTGACGCGCCACAGCCAATCGTTCTCCGCAAGGATGCGCTGTGGCGCTGACCAATCGCGGCCGTCGGCCGAGAAGAAGACCCTTGGCTGGCGGCCAAGGAGCTTCGTGCCGCCGTTGTAGACGCTTCCCCCCGCGACGAGCATCAGCCGGCCATCGGGAGTGACCGAGATCTTCGGATCGCGGAGATCGATGCCCTCTTCGGCCACGACTCCCGCCGACTCCCACGCGGCGCCATCCGCCGAGGTGAGGACGCGGATCTTGCCGTCGCCACCGACGTGCCCCTCCGCTTCGCGGAACACGCACCACCAAACATCGCGCCAGCGAACGAGATCGCTGAAGGCGGCGTGCGGGGGGGCGTCGTGGATGCGGCGTGCGTCGGTGACCGTCACCGCTTCGCTCCCCCGCGGGCTGAGCGCCCGGGCGAGGAGATTGTGCGTCATCCGCTGAACGCGGGCATCGGGGCCATGGGGGCGCGTCCAGTGCGACCATGGCAGCGTGTGGCCGGGGGGATTGGAAAGCCCCTGAGACCAGAAGATCGTCGAGGCGTTGAAGACGAGGTTGCCCTTGGGGCCGGGGTAGATCGTGGCGGTCCACTGCTGCGGTTGCACCCCGCCGACAAGCGCCGTCCCCTCCCCAACGATCTCGAGGCTGGGGATGTCCTCCGGCGGATTGCCATGGTATTCCCAACCGATGAGGCCGGGGATCCTCTCCCCAGCCTTCATCCCGGTGCCGGCAAAGATCCAGTGGTCGGGCTTGGTGCAGATCCAGTCGCCGCCGCCGTTGACCGGTTCGACGTTGCGGGCCCCCATGAGATAGCCCTCGTCGGGGCCCTTCTCCGGGAAGGGGCCGTTGACGCGGGCCCGCTCGAGGGCCGTCGGTGTGTCGCCGCCATACGGTCCGCCGCGGAACATGATCCGGTTGTCGCGGCCGTCGTGGCTCTGGCGAAGTGGCGTCACCCAGCAGACGGAGTTGCCGGAGAGAAACAGGAGACTCACCCCCGCGTCGCGCATTTTCACCACCGAATCAAACTGCCGCCGGTCCCAGTATTCATCGTGGCCGACGCTGATGAAGGCTTTGCACTTCAGCCCCCTGTCAGGCGTGAGCAGGTCGCTGTTGGAGGCATAGCTGACGTCGTAGCCGTGCTGCTCGAGGAAATACGCACACGGATATTCAAACGAGAGGAACTCACCGGCTCCGATCGAGAGTGGATCGTTGACGACGCTCGTGTGCTGGGCGTAGCGGCCGTAGGGGCGGTCGAAGCTGACGTCGTTCCACGGGCCGCTCGTCCCCTTGGGATTGGTGTAGACCGAGAAGTTGCTCGGCCAGGCGTTGTAGGCGTTCCAGGTGTTGTCGGAGCACTGGAAGAGGATGTCGGCGGGGCGGTCGTCGGTGACGATGAACGTGACGTAGCTCTGCCAGGCGGCTGTCGTGTCGTCGGGGGGGATCACCGACAGCCTGCCGAGGTAGACGCCGCTCACCCAGTCGGCGGGGATGACAAGCCCAGTCGAGGCCTCCCAGTGGCACTCGTGGAGATCTTTTTCGCCGGGCTCGGGGTCGGGCTGCGTCACGCCCTCGAAGGGCCCGAGGGTCGTCATCAGCCGGGCCCCGCGGCCGCCGTAGTAGCCCAAGCGAAAAATCTCGAGTTGGTAGCGGGCGGGGGGATCGGTCGAGATTAAGAACTCGATCCGCTCACCAGCCTTCACGCTCTGCCGCGAGCAGTAGCCCTCGATACCGCGGGCGCGGACGTCGTTGCGCAGGCCTACCTTCGTGAGCTGCCAGTCGAGCGAGCCCTCCCGGGCATTCTCGCGGGCAATCGTGTCGCGGGGATCGGCCGCGGCGGAGGGAAGCGCGAACACCAACAGCAGCGTGAGTACCAGGGGTGCAAAAGCCCACTTCATCGGATCCCCCTCGAGGAAAGCTCTCTCAAGAACGTCAGCAGACGATCCTACGTCGTGCGCGACACGACCGTCAGTCTCCCCTGAACCGTATCCCGCTGGCGATCGCCGACGCAAGCGTCTGTGTTCGGAGCGCGGGCCCTGGCATCAATCGGGCTTGGTCGCCGGCGTTGCGGCAACCTCGGTTTGACATGCTTTGAACACCAGATCCGCGACGGCGAGTTGCCTGTCGTACTGCCAACGGGCCGTGAGCCGCTCCTCGGCGGCGGTGCGCGTTGCGGCTTCGATCCCCATCCTCTCGGTCTCCCGGAGGGCGGCGAGATTCGTTGTGTGGATTGAGTGGGCTTCGTAGAGGCCTTGAGCGATGAAGGCCAACAAGAACGCAACGCAGATTCCACGCTCCGGCATGGTCACGCCCTGCGATCGACAGAAGTACGCGCAGACCGCGATGGCGATCAACGAATTGATCCCATGAAACATCCACGCGTTCCGGCGCACGACGTTGTTGTACTTCACGTTGTCTTCTGCACTTTGCTGGCAGGAGCGAATGGAGTTGTCATGTCGGACGTCGATGAAGTGAGCGTCGATCCGGCGGCTCATTGTGCTGTTGCGATACTCGCGATCACGGTAACTCTCGCAGGCGGCGGTGGCTCGAGTGCGCGCAACGTCCTCCGCCTGTGGACCCTGAGCACCCGGGGCGTAGCCAGTGTGCAAGATGAGTAGCAGGACAGCACCCGCGATAACGCCAGCCGTCGCTGTGGATTTTTTTCGCGTCTGAACGCCTGCGAGGGCTCCGAAGACCGCTACGATGAATGCATTCAAAAAAATGTTGTTGCTCCACGATGATTCAAAATGCGTTGTCGTGGCCGGGGGCGGAGCGGGCGCGGGAATCTCCTCCGGTGCCGTTCGGGAATACCACAGGGCATTCATGGCCTTTCGGGCTTCGGTGTCGCGCGTGAGGTCGTCGGAACCCATCTGATTGAGTACGACCAGATCGATCTCGGATCGGTCGGAGTCTTTGAGTCGATCGCTCTCGCTGAAACGGGCGACGTCGGCGAGCACGAGGTTCCTGACCGCCGTGCGGTATTCCTCGGTCGTAAATCCGGTTGGAGGGGAGTCGTCGAATGGCTCGGTGCTCTCGAGCAAGTAAGAAAGGTCGCCTGCCGAGGCGTCGGCTTCGGCAGCCCCCGGCAAGGCGTCGGCAGGAGCTCCGGGTAGGCCCTCATCAGCCGCACCGAGCAAAGGGGCGATCGCGACGAGCGTCGCGGCAAGGGCTCCGAGCACGAAGCGATTCAAGATTCGGCCTCCGCGTGGGGAAGTGGCGGACGGAACCGAGAGAAGAGCGGCAGCCGTCGCGTCGAGCCGAGTCTACCCAGGGCCTGACGCGTCCGTCACTCCAGATCGGCCTTCTGAATCGTCTCGCCGTCATCGCGGCAGCCGAGATTGTGGAGCACCCAGGGATCGATCGAAAGACCGATCGGCCGGGTCGCCCCATCACCGAACACCCCCAGCATGACGTCGGGATGGGGCGATCCGAAGGCGAGCTCCTTGTAGCGACCTGTATCGAGATCGCGGAGAAACGGATTGTCGATGCGACGCCTGGCGCCGTCGGCCACCGGTGGATACTCCCCCTCCACTTGCACAATCCGCATCGCCGACCAGTCGGCGTTGTGGGCCCAGCCCGGTAGCTCCCACCAGTCGCCCGGAATGGGCGTATAGCTCGGCTGCGCGCAGGCCTTCTCGAGGATCGCCACGGTGGATGAGAGCCCGTCGCTGACCATGGCAGGCGTGACGGGCCGCCAAGCGCGGGGCCCATGGCCCCCTTTGGCGATGATGCCGCGCCAGGTGTCGCGAGCCTCGGCCGGTCGCGGCGGCTTCGTCGGATCGTGTTCGAAGAAGTACTCAGCGATCACGCCGGCGTAGTCGCCGAGGGCTACCTTCCTGCCGCTCGGATCTGGCGCGGAAAACCGCTGTCCGCGCGACGGGCAAGAATAGAGGGCCAGTGGCGTCTCGACGAGCGAAAGCCCCGAGGGAGGCCGCACGGTTGGATCCAACTCCTCCGCCTGCCGTTGGAGACCCACTTCCTCGATAAAGGGAAGCAATTGCACGCCCCAGCCGGCTCTCGCGTACCCATTGGGAGCCCATGGGACGGTATGAAAATCTCCTGCAGGACCGCCGGCAGACGGGAAGCGGCGCTTGGCACTTTCGTGGTTTTGGGTTGCCAGGCCGATCTGCCTGAGGTTGTTTTGGCACTGAGCACGCCTCGCGGCCTCGCGTGCCCGCTGCGCCCCTGGAATGCTCAGATTGATGAGGAGCGAAATGATGGCGATGACAAGGAGCAGCTCAACGAGCGTGAGCCCCGCAGGATGACGCTGCTTCGCCGCTTGCGACCGCCATCGGCAACTCGGGGGCAGCATCAAGAGCGGTGTCATTCGAGCGACTCCCGCACCGGCGCCACCGGCGGCGCTGATCCCCCGAAAAATCTCGCGATCACCTTCTCGCCCGGCTTGTCTTGGGGCGTATGGCCGGTGGGATGGCGGAGGCCGCCATGCGGGTATGGTTCCCAGCGCCAGAGAAACATCCCCGCGCACCATTCCCGCTCCCCCACCGTGGAGAGAAACGCTTCGAGAGCGGCCGCTTGCTCGTCGGGGTCGGGCGTGAGGCCGGATTCGTCCGATCCCCACGGCGTCATCGCGCCGCCGTCAAACGAAGGGTAGCCGATCTCGGTGTAGAGTACCGGCATGTCGAGCCCCGTCTCTCCGCGCCAAGCCTCCACGATGTCCATCCACGCCCGGCTGCCGGCTCGGAGTTCCTCGGCCGTCGGCGTGGTTGTGGTAGCGATTGGGAAATAGGGATTGATGCCGATGTAGTCGAGCGCGTTCCAGAACCGTACTGCCCTGTAGCCCCCGACCGCCTCCGGTCCTTCGTGCCAATTGGCCGCGTAGGTCAGCTTCCCGTCGTATCGGCGACGCACCTCACGAATTGCCTTGCGCCAGCGGGCCTCGTTTTCCACTCCTTCAAGCGTGTTCATCTCCGTGGCGATGCAGAGGATCTCTACCTTCTTCCGCTTCGCCAGGTCGGCGAAGGTGTTGATGAAAGTCTGGTAACTGCGAAACCAGGCGTCAGCGTCTCGCGGTTGAATCCGGCCCCGCCAGATCCGCGATCGCACGTCGACCATCGGCTTGAGCATCACCTTCATTCCGAGTCGGTGGGCTTCGTCGATGCAATGTCCCACCGATTCGAGCGTGGCCGACTTGGTGTCGTGGGGCCCGATCTCGGTCGATTCGACATCGGCCTGGTACCAGGAGAAATTGATCGCCACCGCATCCGCACCGAGGTTTTTCACGTCCGTCAGACTGCGGTCTGCAGCGACGCCGGCGAGGGAGTTCGCACTGAAGGCTGCGATCGAGATGCCGCGAAGCGGTTCTGCCCCGCGGGTGGCCACAGAGAGCGCCGAAACCGCGGCGACCAAAACGCCGATGGCCAGAACTCGGTGCGTCATTGCGACAGAGACTTTGGGGAAACACCGAAGCGCCTCATGTGCAGTCGCCTACTTGATGCGGTTAGAGACGCAGTTCTGGTAGTCAATGCGTGCTTGAAGTATAGCTGTGTTGAGTCGGTTAAGTGATCCATCTCCAGCAACTTTGTAATCCGTCATTTTTGTGTCCAAACACTTGCCGTATTCTCGAGCTTTTTCCAATCCGCATTGCTCAAGAGCCAGCTGAATGCCAACGCCAGCAGACGCCAATGCTCCGCAGGCGACGAGAATACATCCAGCGCCGGCCGGTGGGGCAATAGTTCCGTACGCGGCGCATGCTGCCACGGCCGTGATGAAAGTGGCCTCGGCTGTTTTTCGGCGTGCCACGCTTGTGTCGACGCAAATTTGGACCTCGGTCAGGCGTGTTCGTTCGCAGAGCGCAAACATCTCTTGAGCCGTATTCATCGCTATTTTGAGTTCTGTCTGAGCGATAAGTACGGCT
>CAJAYZ010000333.1 GCA_903949225.1 uncultured Planctomycetaceae bacterium | reverse complement strand
GGCACGCACCGACACGAACGCAGCACACCCCGAGCCGCCAATCCCGCGAGGTCACCCCCGCCGGTCGAGGTAGAAAAGCGGCCCGGGGTGGGCAAAGGAGTGATCCCAGCCGCGTGCTGCCGCGATTCGTGCCGCGGCCCCGGCCGCCAGCCTCGCCGACTGCCGCAACGCCGTCTGTGACGCGGCAGCGAGCCATCCCGCCGGGCTCCCGAGGTTGTCGAGGAGGCCTTCGGCAAGGTCTTCGATGTCGGCTTCGTCGAAGCGGGTCGGGGGCACGCGCGGGACGAGGTCACAGCAGTGCACGTAGCGTCGCACCGGCTGGCGCGGTCGGAGGCCGAGCGTGTCGGTGCCGACACGCGGCGCGCCGAACGTGACGAGCTCCGCCTCCGGGAAGTCGTAGGCGCAGAGCGTCGCCAAGGCCCCACCGAGGCTGTGGCCAGTGGCGATCGTGCGGCCGGGTGGCTCGAGCAGCCAAGGCTCGAGGGGGCCGCGGAGCTCGTCGAACGTCCGGCCGTAGCCACGCTGGACGATCGTCCCCGGTCGCCACTCGATCGGATCGACGAGCAGGTTGGCGAGGAGATCGTCAAGGTTCCCCGTCTCGGTGCCACGGAAAACGGCGAACAGGGTGCCAGACCGAGGATCGCGGCAGAGGAAGCCGTCGGCTGCGGCACGCGCGGACAAAAGCCGCCGGCTCTCAAGGGTCTCGAGGAAGTCGTAGCCGATCCGTCGCAGTTCCGTCTCGATCCGCGGAAGCGGCGCGTAGGCCAGCCTCGCCAACTCGGCACTCACCAGTTCGGCGTTGTCGCTTCCGGAATTGGTCTGGTGCCACTCAAAAAATGGCCCGTCGGCGGCGGGAAAGAAAAGTTCGCTGTTGCGGGTGGTGGGGGTGTCCGCCATGGTTTACGACAGCCTCAAACGGGTTTTTTCAGCGGCAGGGCCCGCGTCGAGCCGGTCGTGATACCGCCGTCGACGAGGAGCGTCTGTCCGGTCACGTAGGCGCTTGCGTCGGAGGCGAGGAAAACGACCGCCCCGTCGAGATCCTCTGCCTTCCCCGGACGCTTGAGCGGGATCCTCTCGGTGAGGTAGGCGACCCATTCCTCGTCGCGGTACATGACGTCGTTCTGGGCGGTGCGAAACCACCCTGGGGCCAGGCAATTGACCGTGATTCCATGCGGCCCGAGGTCGTCGGCGAGGCTCATCGTCATCTGCTTCACGCCGCCACGGCTGGCCGAGTAGGGGGTCAGTCCGGCGTAGCCGAAGACGCTCGTCACGCTCCCGATATTGATGATCCGCCCCTGTTTCCGGGGGACCATGTGCCGTGCCATGGATTGGGCCATGAAAAACGTGCCGCGGAGATTCGTGTCGAGGATCGTGTTCCAGTCGTCCCAGGTCACCTCCACGGCCGGTTTGCGGATGTTGCAGCCGGCGTTGTTGAGGAGGATGTCGATCGCCCCGGCGGCTTCGATCGCGGCCGCCGCGCAGTCGCGGATGCTCGATTCGCTGCGGAGATCGAGGGAGAGCGGTGTGACGCGGTGGCCGTGGGCCTCGAGCGCGGCGCGCGACGCGGTCAGGTCCTCGACTTTCCTGGCGGTGATCACGAGATCGGCGCCGGCCCGCGCGAGGGCCCCGGCCATTTGCAGCCCCAAGCCACGGCTGGCGCCGGTCACGAGTGCCGTGCGGCCGGTGAGATCAAACAGGGCTGGCCCGGTGGGTGGAGCGGAAGTCATGGAGCGGTTCCTTCTTTGCCTGAAGAGACGTCGAAAGCGAGGAATCAGGGGGTGAGCACGACCTTCACGAGGCCTGGTTCCCGCTCGTGGAGGCGATGGAACCACTCGACTCCCTCCGACAAGGGGGCTACCTTGCTGACAAAGCAAGACAGGTCGATCTTTCCCTCAGCGACCAGTCGGATCGCTTCCG
>CAJAYZ010000332.1 GCA_903949225.1 uncultured Planctomycetaceae bacterium | reverse complement strand
CCTGGGCGCGGGCGGCCTCGAGGAGATCGAGCGTGGGTGGAATGAATGACGGGCTCTTGAGGGCTGCGCAGAGAGCCACGATCCCTTCGTTGACGCGCCGGTCGGGGGAGGGGAGTGCGGGCTCGAGAGTCGCGGTGAGCTTCGCTGCTGCCTCCGGCGGGAACATTCCGTGGCGCGAGGCGGAGATTGTGAGGATCCGCAGATACCAGGTCTGCTCGTCGGAAGAGAGCCCGGAGAAATCGAAGCGGGCGAGGCCCTCGAGGATCTCCGGCTGGAGGTTTTTTTCGCCGGCCGTGACGCGGGCAAGGGAGAGAAGTGCCTGGAGCCCGGTCCGCGGCGAGGATTCGGCGAGAGCCCGGGCCCTCCAGGTTTCGACCGGCTGCCATTCGAGGACGGCGCGGGCGGCGGCCCGGATCGCCCGATCGGCGTGGCCGAGATTCGACCAAGCGGCGGCGACGGCGGCGGGATCGACCTGGCCGTGAAAACGTTCGAGGCTGATCCGCAGATTGCGAAGCGCCGTCGTGGCGTCGTCGGGTGCGGCGGGGTTCGTGGCCGCTTTGGAAACGTTGGTGGCGGTCACCCGATAGAGCCCCGACTGCGTGCCACGGCCGCCGGTGAGGAAGTAGAGGGCGTGATCGGTGGGGGAGACGGCGACATCGGCGATCGGGAGACCTTGCGCGCTCAAGAAGGGCTCGGACTCGGCAGAGTGGGTGGCGCCGTCGGGCTTGAGGTGAATCGCGAACATCCGCCCGTAGCTCCAATCGCAGGCGAAGAGGGCTTCGCGGTAGCGCGACGGAAAGGCGGCGTCGTGGCCGAAGCAGATTCCGGTGGGGGAGCCGGGGCCGATGTCGAGGATCGGCGGCTGGATCTCCTCCCAGTCGGGCTTCCAACTCCAGAGCATCTCGCCGGCCCGTCCTCCCCAGCCGCTGTCGCTGCCACTGAGGATCTGGCGAATCGCGGTGGGGCGATAGTTGGGGAGCCCGAAGTCGTTCTCGAGATCGCTGTCGAAGGTGAATAGATCGCCTTGGCGGTCGAAGGCGAGGTCGTAGCAGTTGCGGAGCCCCATGCAGACGACTTCGAGGTTCTTCCCGTCGAGATCGGCCCGGGCCACCCAGCCGCCGCAGAAGGGAGCGTCGGTGAATGGATATTCCCAGCTGTCGCGGTTCCAGAGTTTTGGGGTGCGGGTACGGTCGTCGGGGAGGCCGTTGCGGTCGCCGCTGACGAGATAAATCGACTGGCCGTCAGGCCCGGGGATGACGGCGTGGTAGCTGTGCTCATACCAGTTGGCGGCGTCACCGGTGGCCCGGGGAAACTCGATGAGCGTCTCGGCGGCGTCGAGCCGATCGTCGCCGTCGCTGTCGCGGATGCGGAGGAGGACGTCGGGGCGGAAGCGATCGGGGTGGTGATCGCCATGTTGAATGGAATAGAGCGCCCCGTCGATGAAGGCCCTCCCCTGGGAATGCCCCCACACATCCGAGACGACCTCCACGATCGGCTCGGCGG
>CAJAYZ010000331.1 GCA_903949225.1 uncultured Planctomycetaceae bacterium | reverse complement strand
TCGATCTTCACGGCGTTGTAGATCGCCGGGATCGAGTCCTCGGGGAACTCCGCGTCGAACGTCGACCCGATGACTTGGGTGACATGACCGACCTTGCCGCCGTGCTTCTTCGTTGCCGTTGCCATGCGTCGTGACGTGCCTTTGCTGCTTTAGGAACCGTGTGTCCGGACGTGTCCGGGAATGTGGTTGGCCGGGGAACTGGTTGGCTTGTCTGTGGATATCAGAGGGGGACAGAGGATCGGTGGCGAGGCCGCCGATCATTTCTTGAGGGCCTCGACGCCGCCGAGGATCTCCATGATTTCGCCGGTGATTTGCGACTGGCGGGCGCGGTTGTAACGCCGCGACAGATCCTTGATCAGCCCGCCGGCATTCTCGCTGGCGGCCTTCATCGCCACCATCCGCGCCACCTGCTCGCTGACGGCGGAATCGAGGAAGCACTTGAAGAGCCTCGCCATGAAGCTCGCCGGGAGGATCTCCTCGAGGATGCTCTGGGCCGAGGGATAGAAGTCGTAGTCATCGCTGGCCAGACCCCCGGCAGCGGCCTTCGCGGCAGCAGCCTCGCGAGCGGCGCCGGATGGGGCTTCCGGGGGCTTCAGTGGCAGGAGCATCTCTGTGACAGCCGCCTGGCGGGCGATGCTGTCGAAGCGGGTGTAGACGACGTCGAGCCGATCGATCTCCCCCGAGGCGTAGGCCTCGAGGTAGGCGCGGCCGATCGGGGCCACCTGGTCGAACTCGGGCTTGTCCTCGAATTGGAGATACCGCTCGTCGATGTCGACACCGCGGAACTTGAGCGCCGAGATCCCGCGCTTCCCCGACACGGCCGTGTGAATGCCCACCTTCTCGCTCCGCCACTGGCCGAGGATCGCCTGCGACTGGCGGACAATGTTGGAGTTGTAGCCGCCGCACAGGCCGCGGTTGCCGGTGAGGACGAGCACCGCCGTTCGCTTCGTCGGCCGGACCTCGAGGAGCGGGTGGGAAAATCCCAACGCCGCCCCGCCCCCTTCCCCGTCGGCACCGCCGGCACTCGCGGCGGCGATGTTTTCGAGGATCTTGGCGAGCCTGAGGGTGTAGTCACGCGAGGCGATGGAGCGATCCATCGCCTTCTTGAATCGGGCAGTGGCGATCAGCTCCATCGTCCGCGTGATCTTGCGGATGTTCTTCACCGACTTTCGCCGGCGATCGAGTGCCCTGGCCTTGGCCATGAGTAGGGATCCTGTGGTTCGTGCGCTTGGCGCGTGCGGTGGTGACTTGGATCAGCGGGCTGCAGCGACGGCCTTCGGCCCGGCCTTGGCCCCCGACTCCCGAGTCGCCCACTGCCGCTTGAACTCCGCGATCGCCGCCTCGAGCATCCGCTCGCCCTCGGCGTCGAGTTCCTTCGAATTGACAACCCGGGCCCGGAGTTCCGGCACCTGATCGCGAACGAAGGTGATGAAATCCTTCTCCCACGTGGCCACGTCCTCGCGCTTCACAGCGTCGAGATGGCCTCGCGTGCCGGCGTAGATGCTGAACACCTGGTCGACGACGTCCATCGGGGCGAACTGTCCCTGCTTGAGGAGCTCCACCATTCGGTAGCCGCGGTCGAGACGCTGCTGGGTGGCGGCGTCGAGATCGGTGCCGAGCTGGGCAAAGGCCTCGAGTTCACGGAAGCTCGCCAGATCGAGACGGAGACCACCGGCGACCTTCTTCATGGCCTTCGTCTGGGCGGCACCACCGACGCGCGACACCGAGATGCCGACGTTCATGGCGGGACGCTGGCCGGCGAAGAAGAGGTCAGGCTGGAGGTAGATCTGGCCGTCGGTGATCGAGATCACGTTGGTGGGGATGTACGCCGAGACTTCGCCTTCGAGCGTCTCGATGATCGGCAGCGACGTCAGCGAGCCGCTGCCGAGTTCGGCGGAGAGCTTCGCCGAACGCTCGAGGAGGCGGCTGTGGGCGTAGAACACGTCGCCGGGGTAGGCCTCGCGTCCCGGCGGGCGACGCATGAGGAGCGAGAGCTGGCGGTAGGCCGTGGCCTGCTTGGAAAGATCGTCATAAACGATCAGGGCGTGCTCGCCTTTGTACATGAAGTACTCCGCCATCGCCGTGCCCGAGTAGGGGGCGATGTACTGGAGCGGAGCTGCCGTGGAGGCGCCCGACACGATCACGGTCGTGTAGTCCATGGCGCCGTACTTCCGCAGCGTGTCGATCGCGACGGCGACCGACGAATCCTTCTGGCCGACGGCGACGTAGAAGCACTTCACACCGCTGTTTTTCTGGTTGATGATCGCGTCGATGCCGATCGCCGTCTTGCCGGTCTTGCGGTCACCGATGATCAACTCGCGCTGTCCACGGCCGATCGGCGTCATCGCGTCGATCGCCTTGATGCCGGTCTGGAGCGGCTCGCGGACGGGGGAACGCTCGGCGACGCCCGGGGCGAGCGTCTCCACGGGGCGACGCTCGTCGGTGACGACCGGCCCCTTGCCGTCGAGAGGATTGCCGAGCGGGTCGAGGACGCGGCCGATGACCGCCTCGCCGACCGGCACGCTCAACAGTTTGCCGGTGCTGCGGACCTCGTCCCCTTCGGTGACCTTGAGGTAGTCGCCGAGGATGATCACGCCGACGGAATTCTCTTCGAGATTGAACGCCAGGCCGGTGATGCCGCCGGGGAACTCGACCATCTCACCCGCCATGACGCCCTGAAGGCCCCAGACGCGCGCGATGCCGTCGCCGACTTCGAGGACGCGGCCGACGTCACGGACGTCGATCTTCCGTTCGAAGCGGTCGATCTCCTCACGGAGTACCGAGGCGATCTCGTCTGTATTGAATTTCATGGATGCTCCTCTGCTTCAAGCTGCGCCCAAGCCGCTGCAGGCCCGTGGCGACGGAATGGTCATAGACGGTGTCCTCGACGCGGACGACCAGTCCGCCGAGCACGTCAGGGTTGACGGTGAACGTGGGGGCGAGCCGCAGGCCGAGGGCCTTGGCTGTGTCGGCGACGACCTGCTCGCGTTCGGCCGCGTCGAGCGGCACGGCGGTGGTGAACTCCGCCGGCTTGAGGCCGTCCCGCTCGTCGGCAAGCTGGCCGGCGGCAGCGACGACGTCGGCCAGGAGGCCGAGGCGATCGTGGCGGGCCAGAACGTGGAGCGAGTGGAGCGTCGTGGGGAGAACTCGACCGGCGCAGATCTTGTCGATCATCGCCCCCTTCTCCTCGACGCTGACCCGCGGCGAGGCAAACACCCGCTCAGCGGCCGGCACCTTCGGCAGGACCTCGGTCGCTAGGGCGCGGAGCTCGTCGAGAACTTCATTCCGGCAGCCGGCATTCCCAGCGGCGTCGAGGATCGCCTGGGCGTAGACGCGCGCCAGCCGCTGAACACCGATGTCGGTGACGGGCTTGTCCGCGGTGCTTTGGTCGCCGGAGGAGGGCATCGGGAATCCTAGGATCTGAGGGAGCGAGAAGAAACGGGGCAGGAACGGGGGTGGATCAGTTGACGCTCGGTTTGGCGCCAAGGCTAGCGACTGAATCGCGGACCAACCGGGAGTGATCCTCCTTGCCGATCTTCTCGCGGAGGAACTTGCCGGCCACCTCGACGGCCAGATCCCCCGCCTTGAGGGCGATCGACGAGAGGGCCTCGTCGCGGGCCAGACCGATCTCGTGCTTGGCACGGGCCTGCTCGTCTTCGGCAGCCTTGCGGGCCTCCGCGACAATTGCCTGCTTCGTGGCCTCGGAATCGCGGCGGGCTTCTTCGAGCATCCCTCGGACTTCGTCGGAGGCTTCGGCGAGACGACGCTCGTAGGAGACGAGCATCCGCTTCGCTTCCTCGTTGGACTTCCTCGTCTCGGCAATCTGGTGCTCGATCCCCTGCTCACGCTTGTCGAGACCGTCCATGATCGGCTTCCAGGCAAACTTGCCGAGAAGCCCGAGGAGGAGAAGGAACACCGCCAGCGACCAGATCGCCAAGTCACTGCGGAACTCAGCGGGGCTCTCAAAGTCTTTCTTGGCAACACCCGCCGGCGGGTTGTGGCCGATCTCGACATGATCACCGTGCCCGTGCTCGTCGTGGCCGTGGGCTTCTGCGTCGGCCGCGGTCGCCACTGGCATGGTCGCCACGGGAAGGGCGACGGTCGCTACGCCCCACAGCAGCATCCCGGCAACCGCACGGACCAAGCCACCACCGAGGACACGACGAAATTGCGATTCCTTGAAGGCCGAGACAAACCCGCTCACGTCGGTTTCTCCTGCATCACCCAGATGACAAAAACAGATGACTGACTAAGACGGCGCCAAAGGAGGCAGGCCATCACTCAAGGCATCAACGCATCAACGACACGAATCAAAATGAACCGGAAACCTCACGCACCGACCGACAACAGAATCGACCGAGCAGGCACAGGCGACTCATCCGTGCGGACGAAGACGCCAATCCAGACTCGATCCTGGCTTGCCGGGATTGTGTCCCGAAGGCCAGAAACGGGCCGGTGCGGAAGCGGCAGGCGTTTGACACCGCCGCTTCCACACCGCCGTTCCGTTTCCTGTCGCTTCCAGGATCGCCGGGAAAGCACCATCCCCTTCAGGTCATGGCGAATCCACCGGCCCGATGTCAGTTCGTCTTCCCGGAGCAGATGAACAGCGCGTAGAACGTGAAGCCTTCGATGAGGGCTGCCGCGATGATCATCGCGGTCTGGATGTTGCCGGCCACTTCCGGCTGACGGGCCATGCTCTCGTAGGCCGCAGCCGCGAGTTTGCTGATGCCGTAAGCGGCACCCATGACGACCACGGCAACGCTGAAAGCCGAGGTGAGGTTAATGAGGGACCGGCCGCCGGTGGCTTCCTGGGCGGAGGCGAAGTCGGCGACAAACATCGTCAGGGCGACGGCGGCGACGACGGAGAGCGTGCGGAACGAGAAGAGCGAACGGATCACTGGAAGAAGCTCCTTGGCAACGAGAACCCGGGCGGGTGCCCGGTTGAATTCACAATCCGAGCGGATGCCCGGAACGATAGAAAACGGAATCCGGGCGGATGCCCGGAACGAAGGAAACGGAAGTCGGTCAGTTCGGAGGTCCGGGATCACCGGGGCCGTCCGCGGGGACAGGGATCATGGTCGCTGTCTGCGGATCGTGCAAACGGGACACGGAAGGCGGTTGGATTCCTGGGTGAAAATCGAGGTTGTTCAGGAGGCGGAGCGAGCCGGCGTAAGCCGGAGCGAAGCCTCTCGGGGATCAGTGGTGGTGAACGGAAGCCCCAATGAACAGGGCGGACAGGAAGGTGAAGATGTAGGCCTGGAGGAAGGCGACGAACAGTTCGAGGACGCTGAACAGTGTAGCGCTGACGACACTGATCCCGGTGACTGTGCCCCACATCCCGGCCGAAAGGGCCGCCGCTGCGGGGATCAGGGCCATGATCCCGAGGAGCACAAGATGCCCGGCGACCATGTTCGCGAGGAGTCGGACGGCGAGGATCAGATGTTTGATCACGAGGCCAAGGAGCTCAATGCCGAACAGCCCGACTGAAATCAGGATCTTCAAGGGGAATAGGTAGGAGGGCATGTCGATCGGCGGGACGAGATTCTTGAAGTAGCCCGCCAGCCCCATGGCCTTCACGCCGCCGACAAACCCGCCCAGGAAGGTGGCCGCGGCCAGGGCGAGCGTCACCGAGAACGACGCGGTCGGCGAGCCAGCCCAGGGGACCATGCCGAGGAGATTGCAGCCGAGAATGAAGAAAAAGAGCGTCCAGAGGAGGGGGACGAACTTGTCGCCGTCGTGGTGGACATGGCCATGCTCGTCGGCGTGGGCATGCTTGTCGTCAATCGCCGGCCGGGCGATCTGATCGCGAACAAACAGCAGCATCACCTCGAGGAGATTCGCCAGCCGCCCCTTGGCGGGAGCCCCCGAGGCGATCCGCTTGGCGAGCCACGAGAAGAGGAGGAGGATCGCGCCGCCGACGGCAAGCTCGAGGAGCATGTACTTCGAGATGCCGATCCCAGACTTCATCGCGTAAAGGCTGTCGAGCTGGCCAAAGGGCTGCGGAATCAGCACCTTCCCCGACAGCGCCTCGTTGAACTCAGCCAGCGACGGCATCGGGTGATGGTCGCGCTCGTACGGGGCGCGAAGAAACTCCGGCACGTCCTCGAGCTTTTGCCAGTCGCGCCGCCAAAGCGCCTTCGGCACCTCGAAGAAGTAGGAATCCTTGAGGTGATAGATCGGGTTGTGGTCGGACATGAAGCGAATCTCGGGCGTCGGTGTCGGGGGGAGATCTCACGCCCCCGGTCGGGGGTGGAGGGGACCCTTCGGCCCCCACATGATGTGCAGAAGTATGTCGGTGGCAAGGAGGGTGAGGTAAAAAACGACCAAAAGCCCCCCAGCACCCGCTTCCCGCAGCCTTCCGGCCGCCGGTGCCGTGGTCGGATCGACGGAGAGCCATCCGAGCAGGAGCAACGGCAGGACGAGGCGGAGGGCGATCCCGCCGAGGGAGCCAGAGACTGCCAGCGCGGGCCCCCCTGCGCCAAGCCGGGCCACGATCCAGCCTCCCAGGCTCGACACGCCGCACACCCCAGCCACGACCGCCACGGCTCGGAGCCACTCTGGGCCGCCAAGTCGGCTCGGGCCACCGTGGGCGATCGCGGCGGCGGCGAGGAGGGCGAGAACGGCCAAGAGGATCGCCGCCCCTTGGAGCGTTTTTTTTCCACTCCTGAAGCGGGCGGCGGCGGCGGTGGCCGCGGTTCGGTCAGTCATGCCCGGTTCCCTTCCCCGGTTCATCGGAGGGGGAAGGGATTCGGTAGCGCTTCGTTTTTTTGGGGCGATAGGGCTTCACGCTGTTGCCGATCTGGACGAGCCAGACGAGGGCGGCGGTGAACCCGAAGATCAAGCCAGCAGGCCCGAGAAAGCGGGTTCCGAAGCGGCTGTCGAGCCAATTACCGCCAACCCCGGGGAGGAACATCGCCAGCCCGATGGCGAGGATCCGCGACGCCCACGCGAAGGCCTCTCCCACCGGTGAAGCGGCGGCATCCGGCGCGGCCGAAGGGTCATCGGTCGACGCCGGATTCTCTGGCGGAACGGGGCTCGAAAGCTTTGGCATGGCGGGGCACGGGGCCGGAGGGGCGCCAGCCGGGATCGTCCCGACAGCGCTTTGGAGAGTATGACTCTCCTCGTGTGGGGCCGCCACGGGTATGCGGGCTGCGCCTCCGATCCAGAAGGGAAAATTGCCGCATGTCCCAACGCAAGCAGCGCCGTCGTCGTCGTCACCGCCGCCCCGATCTGTCCGGAGCGCATCGGCTGGAGCCGACCGCGGCTGGGGCCGTGACGCCGGCGGTCCTCCGGCTCCTCGGATGCGATCCGACGACGAGCGCCGAGTCGACGGTGCTCCGGGCCGACGAGTTGACGATCGCCCGGGAAACCTGGCCAGTGCTGTGGATCGACATCGAGGGGCTCGACGATCCGACCACGACGCGGATGGTCGGCAACTTCTTCGAGATCAGTGACCTGGCCCTCGAAGATGCCGTCACTCCCGACGAGCGGCCCAAAGTCGAGATTTTCGGGCATCAGGTGCTCATCGCCGCCCGGACGGTGCGGCATGACGGGCAGCAGATTGTCACCGATCCGGTCTGCATCTTCCTCGGCGACCGCTATGTGATCACGTTCCGGGAACGCTCGGCCCACGATCCGTTTGCCACCGTCCGGCAGCGGATTCGGCATGGCCGCACCCGGATCGGCCACGAGGGGGCCGACGCGCTGTGCGCGCTGCTGATGGATGTGGTGATCGACGGCTATTTCCCTGTCCTCGAGCAGTTCGGCGATCGGCTCGAGGATCTCGAGGAGGAGGCCCTCAACCGGCCTTCACGGACGGCGCTTGCCGGGATTCATGATGTCCGCAACGACCTCATGACTCTCAGGCGGGCCCTCTGGCCGACGCGCGATCTCCTCCACGCCCTCGGCCGCGAGCCAACGTCGCTTGTGGGGGATCATGCCCGAGCCCACTTCCGCGACTGCTACGACCACACGATGGAACTGCTCGACCTCATGGAGGCCTATCGCGAGATCGGGAGCGACCTCCGCGACATTTATCTGGCGAGCATCAACAATCGGATGAATGACGTCATGAAGGTGCTGACGGTGATCGCCACCCTGTTCATGCCGCTGACGTTCATCACCGGCTTCTACGGGATGAACTTCGACACCGATTCCCCCTGGAACATGCCGCTGTTGCGCTTCCGCTACGGGGCGCTGGTGGCGATCGCGATGATGCTCGCCACGACGGGGGGGCTGATGTGGTTCTTCTGGCGCCGCGGCTGGCTCCGCCGCTGGCACTGAGAGACGGCCGAGAATCCCCCAAGAGGTGGGCTCGCACCAAAGCCCCGCCCCGCTCCCGCGGCAGGCCGGCACCCGAGTGCCGAAAGCCCCTCGGCGCGTGAGAGAAGGCCGACGTTCCCCGAGCGACGGGGTTGGGCGTAAAGCCGCGCCTCGCTCCCGCGGCAGGTCGGCACCCGAGTGCCGAAAGCCCCTCGGCGCGTGAGAGATAAAGACTGGGGAACTAGGATTCGAACCTAGACTAACTGGTTCAGAGCCAGTCGTGCTACCGTTACACCATTCCCCAAGAATGGCTTTCCAAGGCCCGATCCGGGGAAGATCGGGGGCGAAGGGACGTCGGCGGGGGTTTCCCCAGCGGGACGGAACCACCGGCGGGTCTCTTCTGGAAGGCCTCCAGCGTACCGGCGAATCGGCGTGCTGGCAATTCGGCTCTTTGGGGGCCATTCTGGTGAGTCAGCGGAAAGTTTTGTGGCTGTGGGGTGAGGTGAGAGTCGATCCGGGCGGATCCCAGCGAGGTGAAACGTGTCGGCGTGCAGTCTCGAGTTCGGCGCCGGACCCCGGAAGGGGGAGAAGATTCCGATCCTCGCCGATCGGACGGTCCTTGGCCGCCATCCTTCCTGCGACATCGTCATCCCCGATTCGTCGGTGAGCCGGCATCATGCCGCGTTCATCCGGGACGGGGAGCGGGTCCTCATCGAGGATCTCCGCAGCCGCAACGGCACCCTCGTCAACGGCCGGCGGGTGGCCGGACAGCGGCCGCTTTCCGATCGCGACGAGGTCTCCGTCGGCGAGCACAGAATGCAGTTCCGGATCGCTTCGCGCTCTGACACGGAGGAGGCCCCCTCCACTGGGGATGCCGACTATCTCGACTCCCATGCCGGCAGCTCGCTCATCGTTTCCCAGATGGAAATGCCGCGGAATGGAGACGAGGACGCTCCCGGGGCGAACGCCGCCGATCAGCTTCGGGCCCTGTTCGGAATCAATCGGGCGATCGGTGCCTCGCTGTCGCTCGAGGAGGTTCTCCCCCGGCTCCTCGAGGGCCTGTTCGAGATCTACACCCAGGCTGACCGGGGGTTCGTGCTTCTGGTCGATCCCGATTCCGGGCGGCTGCTCCTCCGCGGCAAGAAGATCCGTGGGACACGTCAGGAGGGGCCACCGCGGTTGAGCGTGTCGGTCCTCGACACCGTC
>CAJAYZ010000330.1 GCA_903949225.1 uncultured Planctomycetaceae bacterium | reverse complement strand
CTCATGGTCGACGAGGCCCATGCCACCGGCGTGTTCGGGGCGCGCGGGAGCGGCCTTGTCGAGGCCAGCGACACCGCAGACGGGGTTCACGTCCGTGTCGGCACGCTCTCGAAGGCGCTGGGGTCGGCCGGTGGGTTCGTCGCCGGCCACCCCCGCCTCGTCGACTGGCTGCGCCACTCCGCCCGGGCCTGGGTCTTCTCCACGGCCCATCCCCCCGCCGTGGCCGGCGCGGCGCTCCGCGCAGTGGAGCTCCTCGCCGCCGAGCCCCAGCGCCGCACCACGCTCCTCGACAAGGCAACGACGTTTCGCGATCGGCTCCGGGCCGCAGGCCTTGATCTCGGCGCTGCCGCCGCTCAGATCGTGCCGGTGATCGTGGGGAGCGCCGAAGGGGCCGTCGCCCTGGCGGCGCGGCTCGCCGACGAGGGCCTGTTCGTGCCGGCCATCCGCCCGCCGAGCGTCCCGGCCGGGGGGAGCCTCGTCCGCGCGAGCCTCGCCTGCCATCACACCGACGACGACCTCGACCTCCTCGCACGTGCCCTGTCAGGGAGCCGGGAATGAGTGGCCCGCCAGGCGTCGACGACGGGTGGTGTGTGATCGGCGCGGGGCCTTCCGGTCTCACGGCGCTCAAGAATCTCCTGGCACTTGGGATCCGCGCCGTCTGCCTCGAACGGGAGGACGACATCGGTGGCAACTGGTACTTCGGCTCGGGCGCTTCGGCGGTCTTCGCGTCGACGCGGCTGATCAGTTCGAAATCGCTCACCGCCTTCACCGACTTCCCCATGCCGCGGCAGTGGCCCGCCTACCCCGACCACGCTCGCTGCCTCGCCTATCTCCGCGCCTATGCCGATCACTTCGCGCTCCGGCCACACATCCGCACGCGCTCTCCGGTTGACGGAGTCGTGCCCCGCCCCGGCGGCGGCTGGACGGTCTCCACCGGCGGCGGGTCGCTCGAGTGCCGCGGACTGGTGATCGCCAATGGCCACAACCACACTCCACGCTGGCCCAACGTCTCCGGGAGGTTCGAGGGTCCATTCCTCCATGCCTGCCACTACAAGTCGCCGGTCGATCCGGTGGCGATCGCGGGGAAGCGCGTCCTCGTCATCGGCGGGGGAAACTCCGGCAGTGACATCGCCGTGGAGTGCTCGCGGCACGCCGCCCGCACCGTCCACTCGACGCGCCGCGGCTACCATGTCGTGCCGCGGTTCATCATGGGCCGTCCCTCCGACCTCCGCGGCGAGCGGCTCCTGGCGATGGGAGCGCCGACATGGCTGCGACGCTTCGTGAGCCTCCGCGCCATCGACCGGGCGATCGGTCTGTCCTGGAAACACGGCCTCCCCCGGCCCGATCACCGCCTCTGGGACAGCCACCCGGTGATCAACTCCGAGATCCTCGGCCAGATCGACTCTGGCGACATCGTGCCGCGCAGCGACGTGCGCCTTTTGAAAGGCGACGTGGCGACGTTTGCCGACGGCTCACAGGAATCGTTCGATGTCGTCATCTGCGCCACCGGCTACGTCCTCTCCCTGCCGTTCATCGATGCCACCCACCTCCATCCCGTCGATGGGCTCCCGCGCCTCTTCCTCCACACGCTCCACCCCACGCGTGACGATATCGCCGTCTGCGGCCTGATTCAGCCCGACAGCGGTCAGTGGGGGCTCACCGATCTCCAAGGCCAGCTCATCGCCC
This sequence comes from uncultured Planctomycetaceae bacterium, assembly GCA_903949225.1. Classification (GTDB taxonomy): domain Bacteria; phylum Planctomycetota; class Planctomycetia; order Pirellulales; family UBA1268; genus QWOP01. Next base: position 5,869 of record CAJAYZ010000330.1, on the reverse strand, counting down.
GGATGGCCCTGGCCACGGAGCGCTCGCCCCGCGCCGCCGCCTTCCTCCACCGCAAGCGGAGCCGACCGGGCGACGGCATTCCCCGCCCCGCCGGCATCGACTACGTCGACAGCCCACGGCACCGCTTCGAGGTTGAGCACCACGCCTACAGTCGCCGCCTCGAGAAGCTGATCGCCGCCACCGACCGGAGGCTCCGCCGCGACGGCGCTGTGCGGTCGGGATTTTGATTGGCCGAACGCCACTCGGGCGAGCAGCGTCACGACCGGGTTTCAGCCCGCCGGGAACGACAGGGGCGCTTCGGGGGGCGACGACGGCGGAAGTGGCGGCAGCACCGGCACGGCCGTTGCCGGCGGCGCGGCGCGCGGCGGGAGCGCAGGGGCCGCGGGAGGGGGATTGCCGAAGAGTTCTTCGAGCCCCTCGAGCCCCCGTTCAAAACCGTCCTTGATGATCCCCTCGGCAGTGTTGTCGATGATCCGGGCGATGAGGCCGTCGATGGCGCCGGCGTCGAATTGCGGCCGATCGGAAGTTCCCTTGAGCGGGATCACCAGCGGCGTCCGCAGCAGCTTCGCAAGCCGCGGCGCGCCGGCGACAAGGTCGCCACGGAAGCCGACCTCGACCACCATCGCGAGGCTCCCGTCGGCCCCCACGCTCCCGGCGGAGCGGAGCATGAGCTGCCCCATGTCCATCACGAGGCCGTCGTGCCAGGCACGCCCTGCGGCGAGCCGGACGCGAACCGGCTCGGGGCGGACACGGAGGATGACGGCCTTGTCGCCGAACGCGAAGCGCGGATCGATGACGGCCTGGAGCTTCGCGACGAGATTCGCCAGCGGTGCCATCAGCGGCCCCGGTGTCACCTCGAGATTTTCAAACACCATCTCCCCGGCGGCATCCCCGCCCCAGGGATCGGACAGCGGCAGCCGGGCCCCAGCCACGTCGACACTCACCACGCCCTGCGTCCGCATCGAGCGGCCAACGATCGGGAACATCCAGTTCATCCACCGGTCGGCGAGCGGCCCGGCGAGCACCATCCGCTCGACGAGCCTCCCCTTCGGCACGACGAGCTCCCCGGGCCCAGGCAGGAGCTGCACCCACGGCGCGCCACGCAGCCGACCGCCACCGAAGCCGACATCGAACGGCCCGAGGGCCAGCTGCCCCTCGAAGAGGCGCAGTGGCGTCTCACCGGCATCGAGCGCCATCCCCTCGAGGGCCCCTGTGGCCCAGGTCGTCGAGGTGTCGATCGACAGGCTCCGCAGCCACGCGGCCGACTCGTTCCGCGCCGCAGGCTGGAGCGACACCGGCAGCGCCGCCCGCACCGGCCGCTCGGGATCGGCCTCGCGGCCCCCACCACGGACGTTCTCCAGCCAGTTCTCCGGGAGCGGCACTTCCGTCGTCGCCGGGTCGTCGCTCGCCGCGACCACCGGCGTTTCGGCGCCCGTGCGTCCCCCCGGGGCCACGCCATCGAGGACGAGACGAACCAGCGGCTCGACCGGCGCCCGCAGGGCGAACGGCCGGGCTGCGCCACCGGCAAGATCGAGGCGGCCTCCCGTCCAGGGGAGGAGGAGCCGCGAGAGCATTCCCCAGTCGTAATTGAGCGTGCCGCCGACGTCGAGGTGCGGGCGCGACGAGCAATCGTGCACCGTTCCCACGGCCGCCGCCGCCACCGTCGACGACTCGAGCACGAGGCGGTTGATGGCCACCGCATCCCCGACCGGGGCGCGGGTGAGCTCGACGAGGAAGCGGGCCCGGGGTTCCGCCCACACCTCGCGCACCGCCGCTCCCATGGGATCGATCGGCGCCGTCGACCGTGGGTCTGCGGTGGTCGAGAGGGTGAGTTGGTTGCCGGTGGCATCGACGAGGAGATTGAGCCCCGCAGGCGTCTCCTGGAGATCGACTGTCCCCCACACGCGCCCCGCCGCCGGCCAGCGCTCGACAGTCACCGGATCGACAATCCACGACGCTGTCCTCCCGATATCGCACTGCCATTGGACGCGGCCTCGGCAGCGGCCCGGATCATCCCAGGGACGCCGGGCTCCGCTTGCTGCCGGCCGGTCGGATGGCGGCGGGAGGATCGTCAGTCCACCGGTGCGGAGCGAGAGGCTCGCCGTCAGCAACTCGGCGGAGGAGATGTCGACCCTGCCGCTCGTGGCATCGATGGTGCCGGCAGCCGTGGCGACCAATCTCGGCTCGACGATCCGTCCACGGTCGATATCGAGTTCCACGACCTCCGCTCCGGCGCGCGTCACCTGCCACAAGTTGCCATGGGCCGCAAGCGACGCCGAAGCCTCGACCGTGCCACCGAGACGGGTCGCCGGGAGGGCGGCATCGCCGACGAGCGCCACGAGGCGGGCCTGCCAGCGGGTCAGATCCCCCTGCAGCGACCAATCGACCGCCACCCCCGTCGAGGTCGGCGCCGGCCGCAGCCACGTCCCGCCCCGCCGCGACAGGCCGACCTGCGACGGCAGTAGAGAGTAATCGACCAGCGCCCCGCCGGCGACGGTGACTTCGAGTCGGTCGCCGGCCGCGGCGCATTCCGAGCGCGCGGTGTCGATGACCATCGTGCCATCGGCCATCGATCCGGCTGCCGAGGCGTCGATCGTGATCTCCTCGTCGATCCAGTCGGGCCGACCGGCAACGAGCCACCGGAAGCCGGTCACGCTGCCGGTGAGCGAGGCGGTCGCCGCGCCGTTGGCCGGCGCGCGCTCGAGCGTGGCCCGGCCACGCGTCGTACCGGCGAGATCGACGCCGCGGAGATCGAGGATCTCGCCGGCATCCGCGACGAGTCGGCCGAGGTCGGCGGTCCATTGGACATCGGACGATTCCGTCGTGCCCGACGCCGATACCTCGAAGGCCGACGTCGCCAACCGCGCTTCCTCCACCCGGAGCCGATCGCCGCGTCCGGCACCGCGCCGCGACCGCAGCCAACCGACGAACGGCTCCGGCCAGCGGAGTTGCCTCGTGCCCTGGGCCACCTCCAGATCTCTCGCTCCGACGCGGACCTCGAGCACGCGCTCCGTCCCCTCGGCCCGTCCCGCCGCAGCGATCTGCAGCTGTCCGCCGGCGACACGGACATCGGGGCGGACGTGCAAACCACCGTTGACGCTCCGCGACGCCGCGGCCAGATCGATGTCGACGGCCAGCGCGAAGTCGTCGCCGATGAGCATCTCGGCCCACTCCCAGGCTGTCCCCTGGGGCAGTCCGATCCGCCCCGATGCCTCCGCGCGGAACAGGGGCGACTCAATCCGACAATCACGGAGCGTGACGGTCGAGCCATCCATCGAGACATCGAGGGGCGCCTCCCAACGTTCAAGGGCCACCAGCCGCTCGAGCGTATCGGCGCGGCAGACGGCGAGCCTGGCGCCGTCGACGCGCCCGGCCACGTGCCATCCCTGGCCGGCGGCCGGGCCGGAGGGGAGCTGGATGTCGAGACGGACGTCGGCCGTTCCCTCGAGCACGCGCGGTAGATCGAATCTGGTGGCCACGACCCGTGACAGGTCGAGCGGCACCCCGTTGCCCGCCACGGCGAGGGAGCGGGGCCCCGGAACCCGAGGATCGTTCGGCGAGGAGATCGACCAGCCGCCGGCCCGCGCCAGACTCGCGGTGGCGGCAGTGACAATCGTCGTCCGATCGAGACGCGACGGCGCAGGAGGATCCTTCAGCCCAGGCGGCGGCGCGGCGAAGGCCGCGGCGAGATCGCGCTTCGGCGTCCCGGTGTGCACCACGCGGCCGGCGAGCGTCCATCCCGCCAGCGTCGCCCCCGGCCGGAGACTGCCGGCCGCAATCAGCTCCGTGATCCGCCAAGCGTCGTCCCGTTCGCCGTCGACCAACTCGACCGAGGCGTCGACGACTTCGAGCTCGAGTGACGGGGTCGATTCGGCCCGTGAGGCCACCGCGATCCAGGGGGCGAGGATGTCCTCAAACCCACTCCCGCCGCGCCGCACCTCGACCAGAGCCTCCCCTCCCACCAGACGCACCGTCCCCAGATCGCTGCGGTCGACGAGGAGATGGAGCAGGCCGCGGTCGAGGACCATCCGCCGCGCGGCTGCCACCGGTCGGCCACCGCGGTCGACGAGCATCACGTCGCGGTACTCGATGGCCCCGAGCCAATTCCAGGTGGCGGCCCGGCTCGAGATTCCCCCGTCGATGCCTGAGAGCGCCGCCCTCAGTGGCCAATCGCGCAGCGGCGTCCTCACCACCGCGACCGGCGCAAACCAAACCGCGGCACCGACCGCCGCCAGGACCACCGCCCAGCGGAGGGCCCGGCGGCCCCGCGGGCGCCCGTCAGCCTCATGCGCTCGGGTGTTTCGCGTCGCCATGAGGCGGAGTATAGGAGTGCCACCCTGATTTCCCGTAGGTCAGCTTTCCCCTTCGATTGCCAAAAAATCCCCCAAGTCCTCCAGGTCCCGTGGCGTGTCGAGGTCGCGGAAGCTCTGCAGCCCCGGGTCGACCGGGCGGAACCTCTCTTCTGGAATGACGATCGCCCTGCCGGCCTTGGCGAGGCTTTCCAGAAGCGACCGCGGGCCGCGCCTGCCGGCCGCGAGATGGGCCTCGATCTCCCCCAAAACCTCAGGCCTCATCGCCGACACCAGCACCTGAAGATGGCCACCCACCTCCGGCACCACCCACAGCGGTGCCCCAGCCCCGCCCATCAGCCTCTCGCACAAGACCCTGAGGACCTCCGGACTCACCAGCGGCACGTCGCATGACACGACGAGCACCGCCGCCGCGTCGCCGACAGCCCGCAGCCCGTCGGCGATCCCCGCCAGCGGCCCCGTGTCCGGCGCGCTGTCGCGCACCACCTCCACGGCGCTCGGCAGGGAAGGAAGCTCCTGTCCCGGCGCCGCCACGACGACGATCCTCCGAGCCACGCCCCCGACCCGGCCACAAACCCGTTCGAGGAGCGTCGTGCCGGCAAGCACGAGGCCGGCCTTGCCGCCGGGGGGCACGATCCCGGCGCTTGCCAATCGCGACGACCGTCCGCCGGCGAGCACGATCGCAGCTGTCGAATCGATCATCGCCCCGCTCCATCCACTCAAGTATCCCCATCGATCGCGCCACGGAGGCGAGTCTATACTTCCCCCCGCGCGACTTTCCCCCACGCTCCTTGTCTCGGCCCCCTTTGCATCGCCGCCCACCATTCGCCGGAGACCGACCCGTGCCCCTTTCACTCCCCCGCGCTCTGGCACTATTTCTCACCTTCGTCGTGGCCCTGGCGACGGCTGCGAACGTTCTCCGCGCTGAGGAGATCCCGGTGACGTCGAGCCTGCCGCCGATCTTCAATGGCCGGGATCTCACCGGCTGGACGCCCCCAGCCGAATCCCACTGGAAGGTCGTCGATGGAATCCTCGTCGGTGAGAACGATACCGAGAAGAAGGGGTCGATGCTCTACACCGAGAAGGCCTACGGCGACGTGATCCTCGAGGGGGAGGTGCGATGGGAGGGGGAGATCGACAGCGGATTCATGCTCCGCAAGCCGGAGCTGCAATTGCAGATCGGCGTCTCGCGCAGCCTGAAGCGCGACATGACCTGCTCGTTCTACGTCGGCAATTATCCGGAAGAAGCGCAGGCGAAGCGTGCCGGCGAGTTCCTCAAGCCGGGGGACTGGAATCGGATCCGGATCCGCGCTCAAGGGGACACGTTCACCGTCTGGCTCAACGGCGAGCCGGTGTCGCAGTACACGTCGCCGAAATACGCCGACCCAGCCCCGATCGGACTCCAGATCCACGCCGGGCTGACGATGAAGGTGGAGTTTCGCGACCTCCGCGCGCTGCCGCTTGACTGATCGTGCCCGGAAGCGGCCGCGTGCTTCCGGGTCACACGTGGCTTCGGGGTCGCCCGTGCCCCGACGCCGGACGTTCGCTACGGAGATCGG
>CAJAYZ010000329.1 GCA_903949225.1 uncultured Planctomycetaceae bacterium | reverse complement strand
CGTCCGGCGACGGGGCACGGGCGACCCCGAAGCCGCGCTCGAGTGAGGCAAGCCCGGGGCGGGCTCACTTCCCCTTCGCGGGCTTTTTCTGGGCGAATAGCCAAGCGAGGACGTCGGGATCGCGGTAGGCGGGCGTCCAGGAATCGTGGCCGACGCCGGCGAGCTCTGAATACTTGGGCGCTCCACCGGCGGCGCGGAGGGCTTCGATCATCGTCCGCGACCGCTCCACGCGGACGGCGGTGTCGGCGTCGCCGTGGAAGCACCAGATCGGCAGATCCTTGATCTTCGCCGCCGTCGCCTCGTCGCCGCCGCCGCAGATCGGGAGCACGGCCGCGAAGCGATCCGGCATTCGGGCCGCGAGATCCCACGAGCCGTAGCCCCCCATCGAGAGCCCCGTGAGATAAATCCGTGCCGGGTCGATCGGCTCCCGCTTCAGCGTTTCTTCAAGCGCCGCAATCACGGCCAGCATGTCGACGGTCGGTGTCGGGGATTGGGGCGTGCTCTCGATCTTGGACCAGTCGACGTCGACCCACTTCTGCTCGTCGCGGCACTGGGGAGCGAGGACGAAACAGGGATGAGCCTGACGGGCGCTCTGCTCGGCCATCCAGGTGGGGAAGTACTTGAGCTGGCTGAGGTTGTCGTTGCCCCGTTCGCCGGCGCCATGGAGGAAGATCACGAGCGGGTAACGGGTGCCCGGGGTGATCGACGCGGGCCCGAGGAGCCGGTAGGCAAACTCGACTGGCGCGACGTCCTTCGCCGGGGCGACGCGAACGGTCCGGGCTTCGTAGAGGTTGTCGAGCTGGTCAGCGGTCGGCGATTCATCGGCCACGGCGGGCGTCTCCTTCGGGGGGGCGGCATCGCCGCGGGTGGCGATCGGCAGGGCTGCCGTGAGCAGGGCGCCGAGGGCCAAGCGGCAGAACCAGGAGCTTGTCGGAGCGGGGCGGGGCATCGATCCTCCTTGACTGGAAAGCCTTGCCGGAAAGCTCGATCGAAAAGCTTGATCGGAACTCGACCGGAAGATTGGAGCGGGAGAGAGTCGGCCGGGAATTGTGGGGCGAAGCTCGGAAGGTCGCGCGGCGGCGTGGTCAGGCCGTCGGGGCATCGCCGACGACGAGCTTCACGCGTCGCGACATCCCGAATCGCCCGAGCATTCCCACGGCCCCCTTCGGCAGCCCGAGAAACTCGAGATGCTCAAACCACTTCGGCGTTTCGGCGGCGAGCTTGCCGACGGCCGTGCCGCGGAGATCGAGCGAACGGAGGCTCTTGAGCTCCTTCAATTGGAGGAGCCCTTCGTCGGTGATCGTGCCCCCGGAGAGGTCGAGGGTGGCGAGATCCTTGAGCGAGTCGGCGCGGAAACCGAGGAGGATCGCGAACACGTCGTCAGCCCGCGGACCGCGCACCCGGACGGTGACGAGCTTGTCGGCGACATGGCCGAAGTCCTCACCAAAGCTCTTCCGCAGCCAGTCGGCCTCCTCCATCTCGATCTCGCCGCCCCGCTCGATGGCCTCGGTGACCACCTCCTGTTGCTGCGAGTAGGCCTCGATCTTCGAGGCCAGCCATTCGAGCTTCCCCGCCTTGAACTGCACGAACTCCTTCGCGTCGTCATACGCCTTCTGAAGGCGGAGGAAATCGGCCGGATCGCCTCCCCGGTCGGGGTGGGCGGCCATCGCCTTGGCGAGATAGGCCTGCTTGACATCCTCCGCCGTCACCGGTGGGAGAAGGCCGAGGATCGTGAGGCACTCCGGGTGGGAGGGATCGTTACCACGCGGAGACGAGGGGAGCGAAGCCATCGGCAACAACCTGGAGAACCTGGGCGGGCGGGGTATCCCCGAGAGCCTAACCTCGGGCGGCAAAATGCCGCAACGCAGCATGGTGGGGGGGCGGCGCGGGGCCGGTTCGCCTTGATCGACAACGCCGAGTTCCCTAGTTTCCCCAAAGTTCATCCCCGGCAGGACGCCGGGATTCCGTCCAAGGAGGGCTTGCGATGCGCCATGCGTGGGGGACGTTCGTCGATGCCGTGACCGGTGCCTTGGCCATGGGCCGCTCCGCGGCCGCCAGCATCGGCGGAACGCCGGGCCTGCTCGGCGCGGCGGTGATTGTCCTTGCCTGCCTCG
>CAJAYZ010000328.1 GCA_903949225.1 uncultured Planctomycetaceae bacterium | reverse complement strand
CTCTGCCTGGCGATCCTCGCTGGATTAGCTCTGGCCGTCCCCGCGGCAACCGCGACGGCAACCCCGATCATCACCGGACTCCAAAAGACCGGGACGGAGTACCCGGTTGGCAGTGGCGGTCAGGACAGCTTCTGGGAGGTCTATGCCTTCCCGACGGCCTACTCCGGGGGAATTACCCCGGGCTATCAGGCTTGGGTTTTCTCGGGCGGAGCCCCGATCTCCAACGTGCCCCCGCCGTGGTATCCGGGGCGATTCAATGGCGGACCGGACAACGTCGGTGCGAACGGCGCCCGGTGGATTGGCCTCCTGGAGAACGATGCCACAGCCCTCTTCGCCGGCAATTACATTCCTCCGCAGTCGGACTACAGCGTCATCTACCGGACGACCTTCCAGGCAAGTTCGACGGGCACCGCTACGTTCGATCTGCTCACTGCCGCCGACAACGCCGTCTCGTTTTTCGTTGGCGGCTCGGTCGACAACACCGACCCGATGATGCCCACAATGACCGGGGCTCAAATTGGGGTCGAGCATCGGGGCCTCGGGTTCCTTGGCTGGGTCAGCGGCGATGCTCCGGTCGTGGCCGGCACGAACTACCTCTACGCCGTCGTCCGCGACCGCTTTCAGATTGACCTCATCAACCCGAATGTCGGCAACTATGGCCAGACCGGGTTTCTCGTCGCTGTCGTCCCGGAGCCTTCGTCGATCGTTCTCGCTGGCCTCGGGGCTGGCGTGATGGCGATCGGTGCCATCCGTCGCCGCCTGAAGCGTTTGGCCTGAGGCCGCGGTTGCTCAGCCTCCTTCCGTGGAAGCGACCTCCGACCTCCTCGCCAAACCTTATTCCGCGCCAGAGCGTGCCCAGCACGCCGGCCGAGTCAGCCGCAGCGTTCAACCGAGAAGTCTTCCATGAGTAGGTCAGTGTTTGGTGGTCTTGTCGCTCGCCGTCTGTGCTTGGCGATCCTTGCTGGCCTCGCGGTCGCGTCCACGGTCACCACCGCGTCTGCGACCCCGATCATTACCGGGCTCCACAAGACCGGGACGGAATATCCGGTCGGATCCCCTGGCGGCCAGGACAGCTTCTGGGAGGTCTATGCCCTCCCGACGGCCTACACTGGGCCGATCACCGCGGGCTATCAGGCCTGGGTGTTCACGGGTGGGGCTCCACAAGGCAACGTCCCGCGGCAGTGGTATCCCGGCGTCGGCAATGGTGGCTCGGACAACGTCGGCGCCAACGGGGCGCGGTGGATTGGCCTGCAGCAGGACGACGCCAGTGCGCTCTTCCCCGGCAACTTCACGCCGCCGCAGGAGGACTACAGCGTCATCTACCGGACGACTTTTCAGGCGGACTCCGCCGGGGTTGCCTCCTTCAGCCTGCTGACGGCCGCGGACAACGGCATTTCGTTCTTTGTTGGCGGAACGGTCGACAACGCAAACCCGATGAGGCCGACGATGACCGGGGCGCAGATCGGTAGTGAGTCAATTCGCCTCGGCTTCCTCGAATGGGTCAATGGCGACGTCCCGGTCGTCGCCGGCACCAACTTCCTCTATGCCGTCGTCCGCGACCGCTTTGGGGTCGACCTCATCAACCCGAACATCGGCAACTATGGCCAGACCGGGTTTCTCGTCGTCGCCGTCCCGGAGCCCTCGTTGATCGTTCTCGCCGGCCTCGGTGCTGGCGTGATGGCGATCGGAGCCATCCGTCGCCGGCTGAAGCGTTTGGCCTGAGGCCGCGGTTGATCAGCCCCGCCGCCCTGGGGTAGGAACATCGCACCGGGCTCCGAAGTAGCCGGTCGCTTCGATGATCTTCGCCACCGCCGGGTCGACCAGATCTTTCCACGATGGGTCGCCCGAGCAGATCCGCGAGCGGACTTCCTCGCTCGAGTAGGTCCGAAGGTCCCCGTCCTCGCAGGGGATCGACTGCACCAGCCCGTTGGCGAGGAGGTGCTGGAGGAGATGGCTCAGGTGCGGGGCCACCTTGAGCGTGTCGGCCGTGATCTTCCGGCCGTCGATCGGGTCGCGGGTCGGGTAGACGTAGAGCCGCACCGCGTGGGTGAAGAGGCGGCCGAAGGCCTCGAGGATCCCGCCCCCCAGATCCCGATAGTGCGATTCGTTGAACAACTCGCGGAGCAGGGGCACGCCAAGCACGATCCCGGTGCGCTCAACATTCCGCTTGGCGAGGTAGTCGGCGAGCCTGTGGAACGGCCCGAGGTCGCTGACAAGGACGAGCTTGCGGATCGCCGAGAGGAGATCGACCCGGGCGAGGAAGTCGGCATCGTCAACCTTGCCGGTGTCGCGGAGGTTGTTCATGGTAATCTCCATGATCTCCACGACCGGCTGATCGCCCTCGCTCGGCTCCCCCTCGGCGTCGGCGGCGAAGAGCACCGAGGCCGACGCGATCATCTCGAGATTGAGCCGCGTCACCGGACAGAACCGGCCTCGCTCGAGGAGCACACGGCGCCGGCGGATCGCCTCGGAGGCGAGCAGGGGCTGGCCGTCGGTGCCGAAGAGCACCGCATGCGTGAAGCCGATCCGCACGAGATGGAGGGCGAGGAGCCGGTTGTCGACGCCGGCGAAGACGGGCCCCCGCATCACCACCCAATCGATCTCGAGGCGCTCCCGCCCCACGTCGTCGAGGAGTGACTCGAGCAATTGGTGGGGATTGCGCCAGTGATGGACACAGGCATGGATG
>CAJAYZ010000327.1 GCA_903949225.1 uncultured Planctomycetaceae bacterium | reverse complement strand
GGCGTTTTTGCGGTCGTCTCGGCCGGCTCGACTGCCTGGCACACGGGGCCGCCAAGCGCGATACAGGCGCCCAACAGCACGGCGTGCGGACGAAAACGCAGCAGCCAGAGCATGTGAGGAGTCCTCGGTGGGGATTCGTTCTGGTGGCCAGTGTTCAGAAGTCGTCTTCGGGCTGCTTTTCGGCCGCCTCTTTGTCGGGGGCCTTTTCGTCCGGCGCCGGCTTGCCGTCCTTGGTCTTGGCAGCAGGTTGCTTCGCGGTGCCGGCGGGTGTCGGCGGCGTGCGTTGCGGGGGCTGCGCCTGATTGGCAGGCTTTTGCTCCTTCGGCTTGGGCGGCTGCGGAACCGCGGGCTTGGGCGAGGTCGGCTCCTTCTTGACAGCGGGCTTCAAGTCGGGCCGCGGCCTGTCGTCGGAGATCAACTCTGCATCCCACCGGCCGACGACGTATTTGTCGATGAGGCCGATCCGCCGCACGCCGTCTCCATCCACGTCCTTGTAATAGAGGTCTTTCGAAAATGTACCGTTGCCGTCGACGTCGCGGAAGCGGTCCGCCTCTGAGTAGTCGCCGTTGTCGTCGGTGTCGAACCGCGGCTCGCTCGTCAGCCGCGCCGCGGGATCGGACGTCCGCGAAGGTGGCTCGCCCCAGAGCGGTAATGAACGCCCCTCGTGGCGGTCCGTGGCGAATTGCCCTCCGGCGCGGAGCACCGTCTTGCCGACATCGAGCAGCATCCTGTCGCCGCTCGGCTTTATCCCGGCCAAGAAGGGCACCATCGAGATCGTCACGAGCGCACCGCCCACGAAGAGCGCTCCCCCGAAGCCGCCGGCGATGGCTCCCGCCACGCGGTCACCGAGCGGGTCGACGTCCCCCTCCTGGTCTTCATCGTCGGCCGGTTTTCCGTGCACGAGCAGCCGGATGCACGCAAACGACCCCCAACCGAGGAGGCAAAACGCGAGCAGGATGGACCACGAAGCGGAAACCCCGTCTCCCAGCGCGAGCGTCACCCCGGTATGCAGAAACCCTGCCACCGCTTCGTGCGCCAGGACAGCGATCGACAGGCAGGCAAGCAGTTCGAGGGCCTCGATGCTGGCGGCCTCGAGGCCCGCGATCCAGCCCCGGCAGGCGAACCCGAGGATCGCTGCCACGACGAGCAGGTCGAACATGTTGATCATGGCGTGCGGCCCAGGAAGCCTTCAGGTCGTGACGCGGAGAATCTCATTGACGCTCGTTTCCCCCTGGATGACCTTGAAGAGGCCGTCGATCTGCAGCGTCAGCGTGCCGCTCTTCAACGCCGCCTTCCGGAGATCGGTGATCGAGGGGCTGGGCCGCACCAGGCTGCGAATGTCGTTGTTCATGACGAGCAGTTCGTGGATGCCCATCCGGCCGCGGTAGCCCGAGCCCCCGCACTTCTCGCAGCCTCTCTCGCGGTAAATGAAGGGAACCACTCCCGGCTTGAGATTGAGTTTCTTGATCATGCCGTCAGGGGGCGAGCAGCGCTCCTTGCAGTCGGGACACAGGCGGCGGGCCAACCGCTGGCCGAGCACGGCGGTGACCGCCGTTTGGATGAGCGTGGACTCGAGGCCGAGATCGAGCAACCGCGTGATCGTGGCCACGGAGTCGTTGGCGTGCAGCGTCGAGAACACGAAGTGCCCGGTGAGGGCCGCCTGGCAGGCGATCTCGGCGGTCTCGCGATCGCGAATCTCGCCCACCAGCAACACGTCGGGATCCTGGCGGAGGACACTGCGCAGGATGTTTGCGAATGAAACGTCCGCCTTGGTGTTGACCGCGATCTGCGTGATGTTTTCCAGCCGGTATTCAACCGGATCCTCGATCGTGGTGATGTTGTGCTGATGGGCGTCGATCTCGCTCAACGAGGCGTAGACCGTGGTGGTCTTGCCGGAGCCGGTCGGGCCGACCACGAGAAACATCCCGTAGGGCTTGTGGATGATCTCCCGCAACTGCCGGAGGATCGGGGGCCGAAGGCCGATCGCGTTGAGCCCCCCGGCCACCACGCCGCCCGACGAGCGCAACAGCCGCATCACGAGTTTCTCGCCGTAGCTCGTCGGCGTAGACGCGACGCGGATCTCGAAGCGGTCGGCTCCGCAATGGACGGCGAACGTCCCGTCCTGGGGACGACGGCGCTCCGCGATATCCATGTCGGAGATCACCTTGATCGCCGAGATCACTCCCTTGCCGACCACGCCATCCATTTTGTCCATGTC
>CAJAYZ010000326.1 GCA_903949225.1 uncultured Planctomycetaceae bacterium | reverse complement strand
CGGCACGATCGCCGCCGGAATGATCCCCAAGATCGAGGGCTGCCTGGAGACGCTCGAACAGGGCGTCAAGAAGATCCACATCATCGACGGCCGTCTCCGTCATTCGCTCCTGCTCGAGATCTACACCACCAGCGGCGTCGGCACCGAGCTTGTCCGCGACGACGCCCTCGCCTCCTCGATCCGCGCGGGGAGCGCCTCGTAGCCCTCTCCCAAAAGCGTCGCTGCCACCCTCCTTCGCTCTGCTTGTTCCAACGACTCCAGTGTTGTTCCGACGACTCCAGTGCCCCCAGGTCAGGAGCTCCGCATGTCCACCATCGAGACTCACGGTGCCGCCACGAAGGCGGTGATCGACACCTTCGACCGCTACGTCGTCCCCAATTACAGGCGGTTCCCGATCTGCCTCGAACGCGGCGTGGGATCGAAGGTCTGGGATGCCGAGGGGCGTGAGTATCTCGATCTCTTCCCCGGCTGGGGCTGCAACCTCCTCGGCCATTGCCCGGCGCCGGTCGTCAAGGCGGTGCAGGAGCAGATCGCGCGGCTGATCCATGTCCCCAACACCTGGTACACCGAGGCTCAGGGGGAGTGGGCCCGGCTCCTCTCCGAGCGGAGCTTCGGCGGCAAGGCGTTCTTCTGCAACTCCGGCACCGAGGCCAACGAGGCGGCGATCAAGCTCATCCGCCTCCGCACCGACGGCGTGAAGTACAAGGTCATCACCTTCCGGGGCGGCTTCCACGGCCGCACGTTCGGCAGCGTCACCGCCACCGCCCAGCCGAAATACCACGAAGGCCTGGGTCCGATGCTCTCCGGCTTCCAGTACGCCCCCCACGGCGATCTCGATGCAGTAGCGCAGCTCGTCGACGACCACACCGGCGGGATCCTCATCGAGCCGATCCTCGGCGAGGGGGGCATTGTCCCCGCCCCGCCGGGCTTCCTCGAGGGGCTGAGGCGGATCTGCGACGAGCGCGATCTCGTCCTCGCCTTCGACGAGGTCCAGTCGGGCTGCGGCCGGACGGGCGAATGGTTTGGCTACCAGCACTTCGGCGTCCGGCCCGACGTGATCACGCTCGCCAAGAGCCTGTGCGCGGGAGTGGCCGGCGGCGCGATGCTCACCACCCCGGAGCTCGCCCGGCACCTCCGGCCGGGGATGCACGCCTCCACGTTCGGCGGCAATCCGATTGCTGCCCGGGCCGGGATCGCCGCCCTCGAGATGATCGAGAACGAGGGGCTCCTCGCCCACGTCGGCACCGCCGCGAGCATCTTCCGCGAGCGGCTCGAGGCGCTCCGGGATCGCTGCGACGCCATCCGTGACGTCCGCGTCATCGGCATGATGATCGGCATCGAGCTGGCGATCGACGGGGCGGCGGTCGTTGAGGCCTCCCTCGAGAAGAATCTCCTCATCAACTGCACGCAGGGACGCGTCATCCGCCTGCTCCCTGCGATGAACATCACCCCCGAGGACATCCACGACGGCTGCGACCGTCTCGGCGACGCGATCGTCGAGGTGGCTTCCCGCGCCTGACTGCCATCATGCTCCGTCACATCATCGTTCCCGAAGATCTCACGGCCCACGAGATCGAGGCCGTTTTCGCAATCTCGAAAGACCTCGAGACGAAGTACGACGCCGGCCTGCGCGAGCCGCTCTTCCCGGGCCGCGTCCTCGGGCTGGTGTTCGAGAAGCCGAGCCTGCGCACGCGGGTCAGCTTCGAGGCCGCGATGGTCCATCTCGGCGGCGCCGCGGTGTTCCTCGGCGACGAGGCGGGCTTCTCGTCATCGCGCGAGAGCATCGCCGACTTCGGCCGGGTGCTCAGTGAATACGTCGACGTCATCGTCTGCCGCTCGAAGGCCCACGAGACGATTCAATCGCTCGCCGCCGTCTCGAGCGTGCCGGTGATCAACGGCCTCTCCGACTACTGCCATCCCTGCCAGGCCTTCGCCGATCTCTACACCCTCCGCGCCCATGTCGGCAGGCTCGCCGGCCTGACGCTGACGTTTGTCGGCGACGGCAACAACGTCGCCCGGTCGCTAGCGGTCGTCTGTGGCTTGTTGGGGATGCGGTTTGTCCTCGCCGCTCCCGAAGGCTTTCAATTCGACGAGGCCTTCCGCAACCACCTCCGCGACATCCTCCCCAATGCCGAGATCGAGGAGACGACCGACCCGGTCGCGGCCGTCCAAGACACCGCAGCCGTCTACACCGACGTCTGGACGAGCATGGGGCAGGAAAAGGAGCGGCTCGAGCGGCAGAAGGCCTTCCGCCCCTATCAGGTCAACACCGCGCTGATGCGCCACTGCCCCGACGCCCTCTTCATGCACTGCCTCCCCGCCCGCCGTGGCGAGGAGGTCACCGACGACGTCATCGACGGGAGCTGCAGCGTCGTCGTCGAAGAGGCCGCCAACCGGATGCATGTCCAGAAGGGGCTCTTGGCCTGGCTCCTCGGCCAGCAGAGTTGAAGCCGGTCACCGCCGCCCGATGATCTGCCGGCATCCGGCTTCTATCCGGGCGCCGCGACGTCACTCGCCCTCGGCGGCCGTTCCCGTGTCGGCATCCTTGTCGGCGTCGGCGTTCTTGTCGGCATCCTTCCCGGCGCCCGGCTTCGCCTCGTCGAGGACGATCGATGCCGAGTTGATGCAGTAGCGGATCCCGGTCGGCGGGGGGCCGTCGTTGAAGACGTGGCCGAGGTGGGCGCCGCACTTCCGGCAGGTGACCTCGACGCGCCGCATCCCGAACGTGAAGTCGGGCGTCTCGGCAACCTTGCCGTTGGCCTTCTTGTCGATCGGCGCCGAGAAGGCGGGCCAGCCGCACTCGCTCAAGAACTTGTCGCCGGAAGTGAACAGCGGCTCGCCGCAGCAGACGCACTTGTACGTCCCCGGCGTCTCGGTCTTCCAATACTTCCCGGTGAACGCCCGCTCCGTCCCCTTCATCCGCGTGATCTGGAATTGCTCGGCCGTGAGCCGGCTCCGCCATTCCTGGAGCGTCTTCGGGAGCGGCTCGCCGAAGGGATCGGTGGCATCCTCACCGGCGGGATTGTCGGCTGCGTTGTCGGTGGGCATCGGGGGCTTGGCTCCGGGGTTCGGTCCGAACAGGGGGCCCTTGGCGGGCGTCTGCTGCCCCTGCGCGGTCTTCGGGCCGGGGGTCTTGGGGGGGGTCTTCTTGGTCCGCGACGACGTGGCCGGGGGATCGTCATCGGCCGCCGGCACGACCGGCAGCGCGGCCGCAATCAGCGCGGCCATGATCAGCGGGGGAAGGAAGCGGTTGAGGGCTTGCATGATGGGTCCTCCTGGGGCTGGGCGGCCGGGGCGGGCTGGGGCTGGGCGGCGCGGCGAGTTCCCACGCGGCCGAGGCTCTTCTTCGCCGGGCTTAGTTCTTCACATCAGGGAGCGTCTTTGGAGCGTAGTCGTGGTCGCGCTTGCGGACCACCTCTGCGGAGAGAATCGTATCGGGCTTGATGCCAGGGATCGGGCGGCCGTCCGGAGCCTGCGTGCGATGGATCTTCGGGAGGACCTCAAAGCCCTCGATCACCCGGCCGAAGACGGTGTGCTTGCCGTCGAGGTGTTCGGTGGGGCGGAAGGTGAGGAAAAACTGCGAGCCCCCGGTGTCCTTGCCGGCGTGGGCCATCGAGAGCGAGCCACGGAAGTGCTTGCGGGCGTGCGGCTCGCCGGTCTCGCAGGGGATCACGTATCCCGGCCCCCCCGAGCCGCGGCCGGTCGGATCGCCCCCCTGCGCCATGAACTCGGGGATCACGCGGTGAAACGGCGTCCCTGCGTAGAAGCCCTTCTCGACGAGGCTGAGAAAATTGGCGACGGTGTTCGGGGCCTCGTTCTCGAACAGCTCGACAACGAGATCCCCGGCGGAGGTCTTGATGCGGATGCGGGGGAGGTCGTTGGCCGTCGCCTCGGCAGCCCGGAGCGCCATCTCCTCGTCCACCTTCTTCCGCTCGTCTTCAAGAGCCTCTTTGAGCTGGCCGATCTGCGCCTGCTTGTCGTCCGAGCCCCCCACGGCCGAGAGCTTGGCGAGGTAAGCCTCGGCCCCATCGAGATTGGAGACCAGCATCGACGCGGTCGCCCCCATCATGAGGACATCGCCGTCAATCGCCCCGACACGCTCGAACTCATCGATGAGCACCAAGGCCTTTTCCGGATCGTCGGTCTTGATGGCGGCGGCCACCATCGCGGCACAAACCTTCCGAGCGCCCTGGTAGACGGGCATGGCGATGTCGATGTCATCGACTTCACCGCGCTTCGGGATCCCCGCCCGGGCAATGGTCATGGCCGCCACCTCGAGCCGCTCGCTGGCCGCCTGGGCTGCGATCTTGGCCGTCTCGAAGGCGGATTGGAGGGCCGGCCGATCGGCCCCCTTTTTCTGAAACGACGTCTGCAGCGATGAGAGCTCGCCAACGAGTTTCTTGAGGTCCCGTTCCGAGTCCAAGTAGTCGATCCGAGCGGCTTCGGCCTCCTCCCGGGTCGGCGGGGGGAGATCGGCCGGGGCCACAGCGCTGGTGGCAGACGCTTCTGCGGCCGGTTCCTGGGCGGAAGTGACCGTGGGGGCGGCGAGGGTACACAACGCCGCCAGCGTCACCGCCGAGGCGGCCACCGACCGGCGCATCCCGCCATGGAAAACGACCATCGCCACGAGCCGCACCATCGGGAGACTCCGCAGGGGCATCCGCGCCATCGGTCCCCGCGGGACCGGACACTTTCCCTGGTACCATACCAATTGCCCCCCCGCTCCGGAAAACCCTGGTTTCCTCATGCCCCCCGCAGCGGCGGCGGCCCCTCCCCCGAAGCGGCTGGCGACGAGACAGCAGCAACCAGCCCGCCGCGGATCATCGGCGGCTCCCTCGGCGGCCGGCGGCTCGAGTTTTCCCCCGATCCACGCACCCGGCCGATGAAGGAGCGGGTCCGGGAGGCCCTCTTCAACCTCCTCGGCTACACCGTCGAAGGAGCGATCGTCCTCGATCTGTTCGCCGGCACCGGGGCCCTCGGCTTCGAAGCGGTCAGCCGTGGAGCGGCGGCGGCCTGGTTCGGCGAGCGGCATTTCCCCACCGCCGACGTCCTCCGCCGCTCGGCCAAGGCGCTCGACGTCGAAGACCGGGTGACGATCCGCCCGGGAGACGTCCTCCTCTGGGCCCGTCGCCTCCCCCCGATCCCGCGGACATCCCCCTGGATCGCCTTCGTCTCCCCGCCGTGGGAAATGTTCACGACCCACGCCGACGAGCTCCTCGCCCTGGTGTCGGTGGTGATTGCCGCCGCCCCTCCTGGCAGCCAGATCGTCGTCGAGGCGGAGATGTCGTTCGACCCGGCCCTCCTCCCCGAGCCGGAGGCCTGGACGCCGCGGCCGATCCCGCCGGCCCTCCTCCTCTTCCGGGAAATCGGCAGCCACACGTCCGCGGCAGCCGAAGAGTAGGGGGCTGTGGATGAAGCGCCCGTTCGCGGGCCGCGGGCCGTCTGGTATCGTGTTGCAGCGGGGAAACGAGCACGGGAGCCATGTCCATGGACGTCATCAATCAGCGTGAGGCGGTGCCGTTCACGACGGCCGACGGTTCGACGATCCGCGAGCTTCTCGCCCATCGCAATTCGTCGATCCGCAAGCAAAGCCTCGCCGAGGCCCGCCTCGCCCCCGGCCAGGCGACAACGCCCCACCACCATGCCGTCACCGAGGAGATCTACTACATCCTCTCTGGCTCCGCGGCGATGACCCTCGGCGAGGAAACCCGCCCCGTCGGCCCGGGCGACGCCATCGCCATCCCGCCGGGGATGCGTCACACGATCCGCAACTCCGGCGCCGACGAGCTCGTTTTCCTGTGCACCTGCGCCCCCGGCTACGAACACACCGACACCTTCCTCGAATCGTGATTCTTTCCGCGAATCCCAGGTCGAATCCCTGATCACTTCCTGATCACTCCCAGATCAACCGATCCCCGCGAATCCCAACGCCATGCCCCGAAACGACCCGTTCTCCGCCCTTCTCGTCTCCGAGGGGCTTGTCAGCGCCGAGCAGCTTGCCGAGGTGACGCGGATCGCCGAGAGCTCCGGCAAGAAGCTCCACGATGAGATCGTGCGGCTCGGCTATGCGCCGGGCGACAAAGTGATGCGGGCGCTGGCGAAGGCCCACCGGCTGAAGTTTGTCGATCTGACGGGGATCACCGTCGAGCAAGACGTCATTGATCTCCTCCCGGAGAGCGTGGCCCGCGAAAACTCGATCTTCCCCGTCGCCAAAGATGGCAACACGCTCCGCATCGCCGGCTCCGATCCGACCGACATCGACACCCAAGACAAGCTCCGCTTCATCCTCAACCGCGACGTCCAGTTTGCGCTGGCGCCTCGCGAGCAGATCATCGAGGCGATCAACCGCCACTACGGAGCCAGCGACGGCGAATCGGCCGATTCGATGCTCCAAGAGTTCACCGACACCGCCATCGACTTCACCGAGACGGCCGTCGAGCAGGCGGCCAACCAGCAGCAGGAAGACAACTCCGACGCGCCGGTGGTGAAGCTCGTCAATCTGATCATCACCGAAGCGGTGCAGCTGCGGGCCAGCGACATCCACATCGAGCCGTTCGAGGATCGCGTCCGCATCCGCTACCGGATCGACGGCCGGCTCGTCGAGCGCGACAACCCCCCCCGCCGCCTCCTCGGCGCGATCCTCTCGCGCATCAAGATCCTTTCGCGGCTCGACATCGCCGAGCGCCGCCGCCCGCAGGACGGCCGCATCAAGCTCACGGCCGACGGCAAAGACTACGATCTCCGCGTCAGCGTTCTGCCCACGAATCACGGCCAATCGGTCGTCATGCGGATTCTCGACAAGGACAACATCCGCGTCGGCATTCGCCAGCTCGGCCTCTCCGAGCACGACTTCCGCAATTTCAAGACGCTCATCCGCCGCCCCAACGGCATCATCCTCGTCACCGGCCCGACGGGCTCCGGCAAGACGACGACGCTCTACGCCTCGCTCAACGAGCTCAACCGCCCCGACACGAAGATCATCACGGCCGAGGATCCGGTCGAGTATTACCTCGCCGGGATCAATCAGGTCGAGGTGCGCCACAACATCGGCCTCGACTTCGCCCGCGTCATCCGCGCCATGCTCCGCCAGGCGCCAAACGTAATCCTCGTCGGCGAGATGCGCGACACGGAAACGGCCCAGATGGGGATCCAGGCGTCGCTGACGGGGCATCTCGTGTTCAGCACGCTCCACACCAACGACGCCCCCAGTGCCATCACGCGCATGATCGACATGGGGGTGCCGGCGTACCTCGTCGCCTCGAGCATCATCGCGGTGGTGGCCCAGCGACTGGTGCGAGTGAATTGCGTGAAGTGCAAGCAGCCCTTCCAGCCGCTCGACACGGCGATCGAGACGGCCGGCGTGACGGCGGAGATGCTCAAAGGCGCCACCTTCATGAAGGGGCGTGGCTGTGCCAACTGCACAAAGAGCGGCTACAAGGGGCGGCTAGGGATCTTCGAATTGATGGTGATGAGCGGCAAGATCCGCGAGCTCGCCTTCCAGGGGGCCCCCACGCAAGACATCCGCCGCGCCGCCTGTGCCAATGGAATGCGGGTGATGTTCGACGACGGCATCCAGAAGGTCCTCCGCGGGATCACGAGCTTCGACGAAGTCTTCCGCGTGGCCAAGAAAGTCGAAGCCTGACCGGCTCGCACGGCAACTTCCCTCGGCCCACCGCCCCCAGCATCCGCCCCCAGCATCCACCCCCAGCGCCGCCTCCTTCGGCCCACCGCCCCGCACCCACCGCCAGCGCCGCCAGCGAGGG
>CAJAYZ010000325.1 GCA_903949225.1 uncultured Planctomycetaceae bacterium | reverse complement strand
GCCTTGGGGTATTCGGGTGAGCCTTCGCCGCCGGGATTGAAGGCGAGGTTGCCGGCCGGCGCGGGCGCGGGCGCAAGCGGCAGGATCGCCTCCCCCCACAGCTCGAGTTCCGATAGCCCGACGCGCATCCCGGGGCGGGGCTCGAGGGTGATCCGCAGCTTCGTGATCTCGCGCGAGGCGAAATGAATGAAGTTTGCCATGTGCCCCGTTGCGTGCTCTGGCAGTTGTTTCGTGATCGGCAGCAGCTCCCAGTCGACGCCGTTCCAGGTTTCGATCACGATCGCGTCCGGCGCGCGGACGTCGGAGGGAGTCTCATCGCGGCCTGGCACGACGGCGTCGGCGGTGCCGGCGAGGATCCCGGGCTCGTCGTCGAGGAGGAAAAGCGCGAGCGTGTCGACACGGCGGGGGATGCCGAGGTCGAGGACGAGCGACTCGGCCGCGCCGGCCGTGGCGCTCTCCCAGCGGTTCGGTGGCGACCGCAGATACCAGGCAACGCCATCGGCGATCGCCGCCGGGGAGCTGCCGGGGCGGATCGAGCCGGGAACGATGCGAGGGAAGTAGGTGCCGTCGTTGTTGACCGCGACGTTCACTCGCGTCGGCTCGATTCCCGGCTTCAAGCCTTCGTCGACGAGCCCCGCCGCGACGAGCGCCGCAGAGACCGGCGGAAGCGGTGCCGTCAGTCGCCCCACCGTCGGCGATGACGCGATCACGCGGCCGTCGGCAAGGAGATGGAGGCCGGCGCCGAGGCCGTAGCGAGAGCCGTCGCGGTCCCACACGACAGCGACCTCGCGGCCCCGGTAGACCAGCCGATCGAGCCGCAGAAAATCCCACTCCGGCGGAAACAGGGGGCGGACTTCGAGCGTGTCGTCGGGGCGGGGGACGAGGCCGACAAGCCCGGTGATCACGAGGTCGGCGTAGCCAGAATGGAAATAGTGCTCGCTGTGGTTGTAGGCATCGTGTCCTTCGAAGCTCCCGGTGTCGGGGTGGCAGGCTTCGGCGAGGTACGGCCGACCGGCCTTGCGGTGGGTGCGGGCATAGGTGTTGAGGAGCGCGACGTAGTCCTTGGCCGACACCACCTCCTGAAGCCCCGGGCCATCATTGCCGAAGCCGGGGGAGCGGAATTGAAGGACGTTTGCGAGCGCCTTGAGCGTCTGCGTGGTGGCGAAGGGCCAGCTCTGGCCGCTCCACCAGCAGCAGTGGGGCTGGAGGATGAAGAGGGGATCATGCCGCTCGACCGTGGAAGGGCCGAAGGGAGCCTCGAAGAACTCCGGATCGACCAGATATTTCCAAGCCTGTTCATAACCCTTGCCCCGCGACGGCATGTCGAACTGCCAGGGGACGTAGCCGATCAGCTCACGGCCGTGCGGGCTGCCGGCGAAGCGGCCTGTGTCGTAGATTCGGCTCCCGGCCGCGACGGTAGCGCCGTCGAGGGTTTCGCTGTTGCGGAAGGCGGCAAGGAAGAAGCCCCGCCGCTTGTCCCACAGAGCCGCTTCCATCTTCTCCCGGAGCGTCGCCGCGGCGGCCCGGTGAGCGGCGGCCTTGGCCGGCTCTCCGAGGAGATCCTCCATTCGCGCAAGCGCCTGGAGATCGGCCCACTGGTAGGCGATGAAGCTCGGCCGATAGCTCGGCGCACCACGGAGGATGTCGGTCGTCTGGCGGCTACTGATGTTGAACTCCATCCCGTCGTCGTGCCCCACCTGCCAGTAAAGCCCCGTCGACTCGACAAAATGGCGGTCGTGCCAGCCCTGCGTGTTCGCTTCGAGGCCGGGAAGAATGTCGCCGGGAAAGACGGTCGCAGCCGTAGCGGCAGGGTGGCTAGCGGCGCCGAGATGGAGGCGGGCGGGATGGACGAGGTGGACGCCCCACACCGCGTCGGCGAGCCAGGTGGAATAGTTGCGCGGCTGGGCGCCGGGGGTGTTGACCCAATAGCGGGCATAGTCACGGGCGACCCGTGGCGACCGCAGCCAGCGGGCCTCCGCGAGCTGGTGGCCGGCCGGGCAGGAGATGGCGCCGTAGGCCCCCGACCAGAACGGCCGGTCGAGAAACTCCGTGAACAGGTATCCGCTATTCGGTGAGCCGTAGGTGAGATGCTTGGTGAGGAGTTCGAAGCGATACCACCAGGTCGTCTCGATGTCGGCGTCGGGGCAGTCGAGGAGGGGAACGTTGTCGAGATACCAAGCCTGATCGCATCGGTCCCAGAAGGTCTCCCGTTCCATGAGCGTTGCCTGGGATCGCGCGGCCTTCAAGCTCCACTCCTGTGCTGGCTCGGCCGCGGCCCGGAGAGGAATGCCGACGGTGAGCATGATCAGCAGGGCGCCGATCAGAAGCGGGATTGGTCTGATCGCCAGCGCCGCCCCCGGTGGCGGACCGGCCTCGCTTGTCGCCGCGGCCGTGCCGCGGGGGGGAAGCGGGCTGTCATCGGCAAGGGGCGCCGGCCCGCGGCCGCTCGAACGGACATCGGGGAGGAGGATCGCGCCGAGCGGCTGGAGGAGCCCGGCGACGAGGAACGTTGTCGGGGCATCGAGGAAGCCACTCACCGGCCCGGCGAGCCACGAACCATAGCTCGTAGCAAGATTCATCAGGGCCATCGAGGCGGTGAACTGCGTCGCGGCCACCGCCGGCGTCGACACCCGCATGAAAAGGGCGAAGAGCGACACCGACAGAAACGCCAGGCAGGCCTCGTGAATCCCAAACCACACGTAGATCGTCATCTCGTACT
>CAJAYZ010000324.1 GCA_903949225.1 uncultured Planctomycetaceae bacterium | reverse complement strand
GTTCGTCGAGGCGGCGGGGAAAGTCCTCCCCGAGACGCTCATCGCCGAGGTGCCGGCGGGGCGGGCTGGCATGGCCGAGGACGTCATGCACTCGGCCGACCTCGGGCTCGACTTCGTCACCGGCCTGACCGTGGCGATGAGTTGGTTCATCGTCGGCAACGCCATGCTCATGAATGTCACGGAGCGCCGCCGATCGTTGTCGCTGGTGCGTCTCCTCGGGGCCAGTGGCCGGCAGATCCGCCGCATGATCACCATGGAGTCGGCGCTGCTCGGAGCGGTCGGCGCGGCGATCGGTGTGGCGGCGGGCCTCGCTGCGGCCCGGCCGATCGCGGCGGGGATCTCCCGCTCGCTCCAGGCGCCCTTCACCGGGCTGGTCGTCCATCCGGCGATCATTCCGCTGTCGGCGCTGATGGGGATCGTCGTCGCGGTGGCGGCGGCATGGTGGCCGGCACGGCAGGCCGCCGCCGTCGACCCGCTCGAAGGACTCGCCAACGCTCCGCCCCCCCCTTCTCCCGGCATTCCCTGGCGGTTTGTCGGTGCAGCACTCGTGCTGTGGGCGTTTGCCACGGCGATGCTCGTTCTGGTGATTCTCGAGAAGCTGCCGCCGCGGGCGGCCGTCCCCGCCGGGATCGCGATGCTGTTGTCGTTCGTGGCGATGACGCCGGTGATCCTGCCGCCGATCGCGCGGGCCTGTGCCGCGCTCGTGCCCCGCCGCTTCCGCATCGAGCGCGAGCTCGCCCTCGAGCAGATCCTCCGCCAGCCGGTGCGGACCGCGCTGACCACCGGCGTGCTCGTCGTGGCGGTGAGCAATGGCATCGGGCTGGGGCACGCGATCCAAGACAACGTCGAAGACATCCTCGGCTGGTATGCCCGATTGATGCGCGCCGATTGGGTGATGACGCAGGCCGGCATGATGAGCGCGGCGGCCGGGGGCGGGGGGGACGGCGCCCGCTCCGCCGAAGAGGATGTTCGTGCGATCGGCGGGATCGAACGGATCGACGTCATCGGCATCGCCGCCGGCCGTGTGGGCGGTGGGGCATGCGTGATCGTCGCCCGCGACGTGCCGGATGACGCCCCGCTCCCGCTCGATCCGGTCGGCGCTGATGAAGCGACGGTGCGGGGGGCCCTGGCTCGGGGCGAGGCGGTGGCGGGAACGGTGCTCGCCCGCCGGCTCGGGCTCGTCGCCGGCGACGAACTCGCCGTCGAGGTCTTCGGTCGGAAGACGAAGGTTAGGGTGGCGGCGCTCGTCGTCGACTACACCTCCGGCGGAGCGTCGCTGATCCTCCGTCGTGACGCGGCCAAGCGGCTGTTCGGGCTGGAGTCGGCCGACGTGATCCTCGTCACGGCGAAGCCGGGAGAGGCCGCGGGATTGCGCGGGCCGCTCCAGACGATCGCCGACGATCGCGGGATGCTCCTCCGCAGCTTCACCGATGTGAAACGTTTCGTCGATGGGATCGTCAATGGCGTCGTCGGATCGCTGTGGGCGATCCTCGGGCTCGGATTCCTCGTCGGGAGCCTCGGCGTGGCCAACACCGTGACGATGAGCGTGCTGGAGCAGAAGCGATCGTTGGGGCTGCTCCGGGCGGTGGGCATGCGCCGCGGGCAGGTGGTGCGGATGGTGGTGCTGCAGAGCGTCCTGCTCGGGATCGCCGGGGGAATCGTGGGTG
>CAJAYZ010000323.1 GCA_903949225.1 uncultured Planctomycetaceae bacterium | reverse complement strand
GCCGATGACTCACTTCTTGAACAGGTTGGCATCGAGCACCATCTCCCCGAGGTCGTTGTCGCCGGCGGCCACCTTGATCTTCTTCCGCCCCTTGGCGATCTTCTCAGACTTTCCCTTGACGCTGATCTCGCCGATGTAGCCGGCCTTTTCGTGCCAGAGTTGGAGTTCGATGTCACCGGCGGGCAGGTTCTTGATCTCGAAGCTGCCATCGGCGGACGAGACGGCCCCGTACGGGTTGGGGCGAACGAGCACCCAGCCCTTCATCCAGGGATGGATGTTGCAGGTAACCTGCGCGGGAATGGCCTCTTCGGCCTTGAACGTGACGTTCGACTCGGCACCGGCGGCAATCAGGCTGTTGGAGGGGGGGTTTTTGATCGTTGCGATGTTGCTGTTGTGACCGACAGAGTCGGTGTTCTTGAGCGTCAGCGGTTGGCCGATCTGCACGAACGCCACGTGCGGCTCGAAGCGACAGTTCTTGTTGTCCATCAACACCGGATCTTTGGCCGCCGCGGCATCGGGGTGAACCTTGACATCCTTGTCGCGGACGAAGACGACGACGTTGGCGATGCCGCCATCGGCCCCGACGACGAGTTCTTCGTTGAGGAGTTTTTCCTTGCCGCAGACCTCGACGTCCTTGTCGGCCTTGAGCGCAGCCGCGGTTGGAACGGCACCGCCAAACTTGAATCGGCCCTTGAGTGTTCCCCAGTCATCGGCGAAGGCCGGGGAAGCGAGCAACATGGCCAGGGTGGCCGAGGCGCCGATGGTGGAACGGAGACGATGGACGTGGTACATGGGTGATTCTCCGGGGCGATTCGAGTGAGATTGTGTCGGGGGGCGATCAGTCGGTGCCGGCGACCGCGATGGTACGGCTGACGGCAGGCCGGTCGGGATTGAGCAGCGTCACGCTACCGGCTCCTGCGGGAATGGTAGGCGCCGGCCCGTCGGTGGGGCCAGGAATTGGTTCAGAAGGCGACGAATCGATCGATGCCGCCGGTTGAGCAGAGGACGGTTCTGCCGCCGGTGGTTGCTTGAGATAGGCGTCAAGGGAGAGATTCCGCTTCGCAAACCGGTCGTAGTGCATGAGGAGATCGGTGAGCGCATCGAGCTGCTGGTCGCTCGTGCCCTGATAGAGATCCTGGCTCACCGGTTTGTCGAACGGGATGTTGACCGGCATTCCGGTGTAGGGGAGATACCGCTTCGGGTTGGCGATCCAGTTGTGCACGTAGTCGGGCCGGAGCCGCTCATGCACGACCTCAAGTTGCGGCGCCAGGGCCTTCGGATTGCCGGGCGGGGAGTACCCGCCAACCAGATGGCACTTCACGCAGTAATTGTTGTTGGTGACGATCTTCATCGCCCCCTCGAGGTGACCCGGGTGGGTCGCTTCGGCCGTAATCACCGAGCTCTCATCGAGCCGCGGATCGTAAATGTAAGGGTAGTCAGCGCCGTCGACCGCGGCAAAGTAATTGACCAGCGCCGAGGCCTCGGAAGACTGGAAGTTGAACTTCGGCATCCGCAGAACGGCCGCCGGCCTGATCGGTGCCGGGTTGAGGAGGAACTTGTGCAGCCAGCCCGACTGCACCTTCTTCCCTTCGCCAACGAGCGGGGGTGGGAGCCATCCCCAAGCGTCGTCGGGCTTCACGTTGGGATTGATTTCCTTCTCGTCAGCGATCACCACCGGGAAGAGAAGGCGGGCCAGATCGCCACCGTTGGCGGGATAGTGCCGGCCAGCTTCGAGGGCCTCGTTGGGCACCATGACGTTGGGACCACCGACGATCCTCGGAGTGCCGTCGATGAGCACGTCCTTCCAGAGCATGAAGGGACGGTGCGGCACCGCTTCGGCGTCATCCTCTTCGATGGGAACGCCATCCTCGTCGACGTATTGGGGCTTCCCCGACTCCGGATTGATGGCCGGCATCCCGACGAGCGTGGCCTTGCGACGCCCTTGGCGGTCGGTGACGAGGGAACCCTCAACGTTTGCCGGGGTGAAGTGAGGAGAGAGGAAGGGATAGTCTGCCGACTCCTGACCCTCGCCGAGGGATTCAGGGCGGTAGCGCACATCCCAACGATCCATCTGCAGCGTGTGACAGCCTCCGCAGTTGTACTGCTCGGCGACTTTGAGTCCGGAGAGCCGGGCCTGCTCCCGGTCGCTGGGCGTGTAGACAAACTGGGGGGCCGGCGGCTCGGCGACGAGACCGAGGACAAACGTCATCACCGCTTCCCGCTGCGTGTCGTTGAACGGGAACTGGGGCATCCGATAACGCTCGTTGTAGCCCTTGTTCTCCGCCTTCTTGTAGTCGTAGCTCCGCGGCGCTCGGAGCTTCTGCCAGAGAAAGCCCTCGCGCTCGTGGGCGAGGAGCTTTTCCAGGAAGAAACCGGTGTTGGGGTCGACCGACTCCGGCGTGACATGGGCTTCCTCGACCGCGGCGTAGGCCAGATCGGAGTCGAGCCCGTCAACGACGGTGGCCTCTTCGGCATGCCCGTGGGCTTCGCCGTGATCGGCTCCTTCGACGCCCAGCATGTGGTCGGTCGGCGTCGCATGGCCGCCGTGATCGCCATGACTAGCAGGATTAGCAGGACCAGCATGACCACCGTGATCGGCATGACCGTGGGCGAGTTGGTGCGTGACGAACTGGGACACCTGCTCAAAAGCGATCTTCGACGATTCCTTCCGGCCCCAGTCGGCCAGGGCGGCGCCAGCCGCCTTCGCATCCTCAAAGCCGGGAATGTCGTGACAGCCAGCGCAGGAGAGCTTGGCGATCGTCTTCTTGCCGACGTAGTCGAGGAGCTTGGCGTCGCGGTTGGCTTGGGTGACATCAAGGAGCATTCGCTCGTCACCCAGGATCGATGCCATGTCGGCGCCCAGACCGGTGGCGAGCACATTGCGGGCGCGCACCTCCGGGAACCGTTCCTTGAGGTACATCAGCGCCAATTCCTCGGTCGCTGTCCGCTCCGCATCGGTGAGCGATGTGGCCGATGGAACATCGGTCGCCTGCCAGCCCTCGGTCGACGACAGCAGGTAGGCGGTGGCGTCGGCTGCCGGATCGCTGACGCTTCCGTCGGCCTGTTTGACCGGTTCGAGAAGCACATTTGGCATGATCGTCCGCGGGTGATAGCGAGCCGGCTCGCGAAGCCAGCTGTAGAGCCATTCGCTGCCGCGGGGATGGGTAGCAACCTTAGCGCCGATCCTTGAAAGATTCGGGCCGTGGGTGCTCGTGGCTTCGGGGAAGTCGCCGTGCTGGTGGCAGGCAAGGCATCCGCGCACCTGGACGACCTTCTTGCCCCGCTCGATATCGGGAGCCGACGTGATGCCGTCCCAGGGGGCAACGTACTCAAACGGAGAT
>CAJAYZ010000322.1 GCA_903949225.1 uncultured Planctomycetaceae bacterium | reverse complement strand
GATCACCCTCCATGACGGCATCACCCCCGGCACCTGGGGAGGCGAGAGCTGGTGGAACGCTGGCGATCTCCCCGCCGTGGCGAGCGGGACGCAAAGTCTCTGGCTCCGGGTCAGGCTCGTCGCCGAAGGGGTCGACGACCCCGACTACACCGTCGCCCAGTTCGCCCGCTCCCACGCCGCCACAACGGCCGACGCGTTTTCCATCAAGGCCTTTGCCCGAGGCGTTCCCGACACGCAGCGCAGCAAGAGATGAGGGGCTGAACCGTCGGGCTCCGGAAAAGCTCGAGCCTCGACGGAATCGATCCCCGCTCGCTTCACAGCGCGGCGCCTGAAAGAAACTCGTGCCGCACCGGGACGGTCACCCGTTCTCCCCCTTCGGCGACGAACGTCACGGCCCCTGGGGCATACTCGGCGGCCACCACCTTGCCAAAGCCTTCGGGCACGCGCGTCACCCCTTGGATGTAGCGGATCTCCGTCGGCTTGTCGGCGGAAAACTCGATCGCCGTCGGCACGCCACGGCGGGTGAGAAGGTTTTGGCCCGCCGAGGCGGCGAGGCCATCGGCAAAGAAGCTCGTCACGTCCTCGAGGCCGAGGCAGTTGTTGCGGCCGTTCCACGGGCTGCCGTGGCGGCCCCGGTTCTCGATCCAAAACAGCGTCGATCGCAGCAACCGTGGATCCTTGAGGGCATACCACAGCCACCCTTCGTCGGTGCGCGTGGCGCAGGTCCAGGCGGTCGGATCCTGCTTGTTCACCACCTGGACGAGATCGGCGTAGCCCTGTCGCGCAGGGAGTCGCGTGAGATCGGCGACGCCGGTTCCCTTCTCCAGGAGCGGCACATGGGCGAGATCGGTGAACGGGGCCGCGATCGCAAGCGATTGGTATTCCCGCTTCATCGGGTCGCTGAAGCGCGAGGGATTGGTCATTCCGAAGTCGATCGGGCTTGTCGACACCCGAAACACGCCCGGCTCATCGGGCATGGCGAGCGTGGCATGATGGCCACAGGGGGCGGGGCCTGCGAAGCCAGTGACGATGTGCCGCGAATAGACGGCGTTGTGCCCCTCGACGAGCGAGAGTTCCTTGACGATCTTCCCCTTGCGGGCCTGCGGCTCGAAGGCGAGGACGAGCGTGTGCCGGCCGCCGTCGTGCTTGGTGTCGACGTAGGTCCATTCCGCCCCCGCCACCTCGCCATGCGGCGGATGCTTTTCATGGCGGAACTCATCCCCGTTACCACCGAACGGGAGGCAGAACCAATCCCCGCGCAGCGCCGTGAGCACCGGCGCCGGCAGATCCTTCAAGCCCTCGTTCTGCCAGGGGCTGACGTGATACGGCTGGACCGGCTTCCCCGAATCCCGCAGGAACGTCACCGGCGCCATCTGCCCGCCGACTTTCGTCACCGCGAGGCGCACCTGCGGGCTCTCGAGAATCCACGACGGCTGGGAGTCGATCGTTTCCACCTTCGCCGGCTCGGCGGCATTGGCGGAGATCGTGGCCGCCAGGCAGAGGATCGAGAGGATCCAGGCAAACGCGCGAAGCGACATCGGGGAAGACTCCTGCGGAAGAACAGAACGAAAGAGGTCAGCCGATCGATATGCCGAGCGCTTCGGCGAGGGCCCGGCGCATCGCCGGCACGTCGGGGGAGACGCCGGTCCAGTGCCGGACGCCGATCACCCCCTGGTTGACGAGCATCCCCAGGCCGTCGATGCAGGTGCAGCCCCGCCCCCTCGCCTCGCGGAGGAAAGCCGTGTCGGGAGGGCTAAAGACGACGTCGGCGGCGACAAGTCCTGGGCGGAGCGAGTCGAGCGCCACCGGCACCCGGGCAGCGCCGTCATAGAGCCCGATCGACGTGCCGTTGATGACGACGTCGGCCGTCGCAGGCACGACGTAGTCGCCCGTCCACTCGACAAACTCGGCGGCGGCAGAGGTCTGCCCGCGGAGGACGCCGACAAGCTCCTCGCCCCGGACGCGGGAGCGGTTGACTATTGCGATTTTCTTGGCACCCGCCAGGGCGAGTTCCACGGCGACGGCGCGGGCGGCGCCGCCAGCCCCGAAGAGGACGATCTCCTTGCCAGCAGGTGGCACGACCTCGGCCAGGCTCTCCAAAAAACCCTTGCCGTCGGTGTTTTCGCCGATGAGGCGATCCCCCCGGCG
>CAJAYZ010000321.1 GCA_903949225.1 uncultured Planctomycetaceae bacterium | reverse complement strand
GCGCCGCCACGAGCCACGCCGACGCGCCGGTTCGGCACGCGGGCGGGGGGCCTTGGATTCGGACTGGCGGTAGGGGATCCATGACGGGCCTCGGCGAGCGTTGGACGAAAGAAGGCAGCGGAGTCGTTTGATCAGAACGGCAGGGGGAGGAGGAGAGCTTTCTCAAACCAGTATTCCAGTTCCGCGAGGACATCTCGAGACGCCGGCTGACGGCTCGCCGCCTGAAACGGCGGACGCGGGGCGGTCGGCTGTCCGGTGAACTCGAGGACAACATCCCCCCCCTCCGCGGCTCCACGGCCAACGGTCACGGTGTGGGCCGCTGGATCACCGACCATGTCGCACCCGAAGAGCATGTGCTGCTGCGCCGCGATCTTGTCATCGACACAGAGCGCCTGGCCGGTGCGCTTGTCGATGCAGAGGATTCCCAGCCGCGTCCGCTCACCCCCGCGCGCCGGCGCGATCTGACGCGCAAAAAGCAGCACCGGGAGCGACTCGGGCTGGTCGGGATCGAGACAGTGGCGGAGGACGGTCGCGGGGACAGGCCAGAGGATCGCGCCATCCGTTCTCCCGACGGCCCACAGCGTCCCGGTGGCAGGCTGGCTGACATCCCGCGACGAGGCTTGTTGGGGAAGATTCGTGATCATCCCCACCTTCTCCATGAGCTTTCGCTCCTCGGCCGTCTCTTGTCGCCCCACGAACACGAGAAGCCGGTCTTCCCACGGGCTGACACGAACCTGCTCCATGCCGCGCGGCATCTCTGGGAGCATGGTACGGAACCGGACGGCCCCGGTCACGAGATCGAGAACGGTGAGCGTTCCGGAGGGCTCGATGACCGCAAGCGCCTCAGGCCCGGCCCACGTCGCTCGGGCCTCGGGGGCAAACGTCCCCATCGCCACGCTCGTCATGGTCACCGGATCGACGAGCACGAGCGTCGCTGGCTGCAGCCCCCCCTCCGGCCGCCCCGGCGGCACGCCGCCCGGTCCCACCGCCGCATCGGCTTCCGCCAGCACGACGATCCGTCGGCCGCAGGTGACCAGCCGACGATCCCGCCGCGGCAACTCGCACACCCGCACCATTCGCCCATCGACCATCGACACCACCGCCGACTCGCGGCCGTTGGCGGGAACCACGCAGACGTAGTCCTCGTCACCGATGATTTCGCCGGCCGCCGGGAGACGATGACGCTCCCAGAGCAGGCGTCCTGTGATTGGGTCGTGGAGCTCCAGCGAGGTGTTGACGAGCACGGGGACGCCCCGCACGCGGGCATGGCCTCCCTGCACCGCCATCACCGGCACCGCCTCCTCCGGCTCGGAGATCCGCAGGCCGAGGGGCACATTGCCAAGACGACCGATCCGCCCCCCCATGCCCCGTCCGAGAAACGGCATCGGGATTTCGCTGACCGCTCCCGACGTGTCGTTGAGCAGCCACAGGCGGCGGTGCTTCAGACCGGGCGTGGCCGTCAGTTCGAATCCGGCCACGAGCGGACCGGAGCGGACGACCACGATCCGACCGACGGTCGATGCCTCGGCGCCGATCGCCTGAAAGCCGGCCCATCCGTCGAAGCGCCCCGGGACATCGAATCCGAACGGCTCGCCGATCCGCCGACCAAAGCTGTCGGTGGCCAGCAGTCCCGGTTGCTGCATGTCATAGCCGAGGTGCATGCCGGGGAACGCCGAGGCGTCGCCGGCCCCAACGGGAATCGGCATCACGCGGGTCATCCGGCCGCCGTCATCGTTCCCCCCCCGGCCGGCACCGCCGCGTCGCTCGAGGACCCGACCGAACGGCCATGCCGCATCGATCGCGCCGATCGGGTCATCGGCCCCCTGGGCCATCGCTGCCGGCTTTTCCTTCGCCCCCCCCTCCGTGTCTTCAACGACCGGCCGCGGGGCGCGGCGGAGGCCGGGAAGGAGGAGATCCCGCCTCACCGCCAGATCCCGACCGGCGTCGGTCGTCGCGCCGGTGATCGTGATCATCTCCCCCAAGGCCTTCACGAGGTCTTCGCTGGCGCGCTTCCCTGCCGGATGACCGGCGAACCAATCAGCCAGGGCCGTGAGCCTCTCGACGCGCTCGGGTACCGGCAGCACAGCTTCGGCGGCCGCGATCCGCTCCGCGACGAATCCGTCGATCTCCTGTCGCAGCGCAGGCGACGCGCTGGAGATGAATTGCCGGAGACGACCCTCCACCCATCGTCCTTCGGAGACCGACACGAGGGGATCGGCGCCATCGGTCACCAGCCCCGCATCCTGGCCTGCCGCCCCCGTCGGGGCGACATCGAGGCAGCGGCGAAACGTCGCCCATGCCGCGGCAACGTCGCCGCTGCGGAGATGGCCGTCGACGATGAGCCGGAGCATCGATCGCTCCGGCGCCGACCGCGAGCCATTGGCAAGTCGAGCGTTCCAAAGCGGAACGGCGGCGGCGAAATCGCGTTCGAGCGCCGCAAGTAGGGCGTCACCGACCACCGAATCGGGGATCGATTCGGGCGCGGCGGCGTGAGCCGACGCGATCGCGGCGATCCCATCGGCGACGGCGCCCCGATCGATGGCCATCTGCCCTTTCCAGAGGAGCATCCGCGGATCAGCGTTCCCCTGCCTGGCTGCCGTGTCGATCCGCTCCTGAAGGGCGGAGGTCTGGTGGAAGACGTCGAGCGAATCGACCCCCTGCGACACCACCTCACCCCGGTAGGCCACCAGATTTCCCGCCACCGCCCCTCCTCGTGATGGGGAACGGTCGACGACGGTGCCGTCGCCGAGATTGACCTCGATCACCTCAGGAGAGTCGAGAGGGAGGAACAGTCGGCCTTCGGTGATCACTCCCCGTCCACTCGGACAGGCGCCGGAAAGGACCAGCGGCGTCGCCCATCGCGGCGCACCGTCGGCGAGTCCCAGGCTCTGAACACCGCGACGTCCCACGATGATCACGCCACCATTGACGACTCCGGCAACATACAAGCCTTCCTT
>CAJAYZ010000320.1 GCA_903949225.1 uncultured Planctomycetaceae bacterium | reverse complement strand
TTGTCGGCCGCCTGCACAAGCGCAGCCCCATCTCCCACCGTGACCGGCGACAGAGCCGGAACGGCACCGGCGCGCGTGAAGGCCACGATCGGCGTGAACTGGCTGCCGCGGAGATTGATCCGGGCGCCGTTGGTCGCGGCCTGTCCCAATTCACTGCCGAAAACCCCCGACGAGGTCATCGCCGCGCTGATTTCCGCCGCGAGATCGGTGGCCGTCTTGCCGGCGAGGCTCACCGAGGAATTGCCACTGGCCACGGTGCCGTCGGTGTCGAACTCGAAGGTCATCTTCCCGCCGCGGATCGTGACCTGGAGGAGGTCGCCGTCGCGGTACTGCGTCATGTCGGTGCCGAAGGTGATCAGCTTCGGGCGGGCCACCGGCTGGGGCACGATCGACATCACCTGGGCGCCGAGGTCGAGCCGGAAGTTGAGCTCGAACGTGCCGCCGTCACGGAACTGCTCCGACGGCAGGCCCGACCCCTGCGACACCGTCTTCAGACCCTCCGCCCCAGCGCCCGTGATCCGGATCCGATAGGCGTCGTCGGGAAGCGTGTCGGCAAAGCGGATGACGACCGAGTTTTGATTGGGGAGATCGTCGACGGTGATGCTGCCGGGGGCGACGAGGATGTCGTCACTGTCCCCGAGGACGCCATTGCCGCCACGAAGGACGCTGATCCCACTGGCGATCGACTGCGGATCGACCTTCGAGCCCGGGCTGAAGGTGAGCGTGATCTGCGGAGGGGCCTCCTGCTGGGTGCTCCCTTCGGTGATGAACGCGCCGACATGGGCGGTGGCCGACACGAAGTCGAACGCCATCACCTGCCGGGCCTCGAGTTGCTCGAGCTGCTGCTGGGCGTCGGACTGCCGCCACCGCCGCACAGGACGGCGGACCCCCCTGAGGCGACGCGACGAGAAGAGATTCCGGACGGAGGTCAGCCAGCAGGACAGAAACATGGAAGTCCTCGCAGAGAACGGATCCGAACGAATGAAAGAATATTGAGAGAGAGAAGGATGTCGGCAGAGGAATCAGCTGAGGAGGTCCGAGCAGATCAGCCTTCGGAGCGAGCGGCCATCAAGGCCATCACCCCCGGGCAGAAACCCGCGCAGAACGACACAAAAATCTCTTCGACCCACCCGCAGGCGTGGGATCAACGGCCCTTCCCCCTCCTGAAGAAAAACCTTGTCGGCAGGGTAACGTCTCGCTGCAGACGGGGCAACGAATCGGTTGCTGGGTGTCCCGCACGGCTTTTGAACCCCTGTGAACCCTTTCCATGATCGACCAGCGAGAGGCCTGAGCCTCTCCCCCACCCTCGCCCGTCGGGTGGGCTTGCGCGGATCGCCCCACCCCCCACGCGACGAGGCTGGCGGGGCGGCCTGGGAAAGCCCATGGCGCCGCCGGTTCCGGCGCCCATCTCTCCCAGATTTCCTGACAGGAACTGCGGGCACAACCCTACCGCCGCAGGACCGGTACGACCGATTTCATCCCGCAGTTCGGAGTTTCCACCGGAGACGGGAAAGATGATGCGGAAACAGGCGCGAATCGGAGGGTGGATGGCCGCCATGTCGGTGGCGGCGACCGCAGCGATGACGGTGGTGCCCGCCGCCGGCCAGGACTGGGGTGCAGACGAGGATGGTAGCCGGGCTGTCGTGGCCGACAGCGGCGTCGAGCTCATCGATCCGCCCTCCCCGGAAGGGCTCGGATTCTCCCCGACCCCGGCGGAGACCTCCGGCCCTGTCTACGAGCGGGAATCCTCCGCCGTCGTCTCCTCGAGCCCCTATGACTCGAATGACTCGAGCGCTGCCGTCGTCGACGACGGTGGCGGCTCCGGCGACTGGACTGGCTGGGTGGCCGACGCCTGCCGCTATCCCCGCGATCAGGGGCCGTTCGAGCAGCCGGGCCTCCTTCAGGTGCTCCACGACCAGAAGTGTGCCACTTGGACGTTCCGCAGCGACGCCCTCCTCCTGTGGCGCAACTCCCCCAACGACATCCCGCTCTATTCCTACACCGCCCCCACCCCCAACGGCTTCGGGGCAACGGCCTTCAGCGCCGGCCAACTCGAGAGCACGCCGGCCGCCGGCCCGCGGTTCTCGATCTATCGCACCGACGATTGCCAAAACGCCTGGGAAACGACCTGGTTCAACGCGGCGAACTTCCGCTCCCAGGAGGCGACGCTGCCGTCGGTCAACGGCTACGGGATGACCCCGCCGGGCATCTATGGCAACCAATTCACGCCCGTCGACACCGCCACCGCCGACTTGAGCGCGTCGATCTGGAGCTTCGAGTTCAACCGCTGGGCGCGAGTCCGACCAAACATCGCCCTCATGCAGGGCTTTCGGATGCTCGGCTGGGGGGAAAACCTCACCCTTGCCGACCACTATCAGATCGATCCCGCCGACCCGCAGCCGATCTACGGCCAGGACATCTTTGGCAACCAGACCTCCAACAGCCTCTACGGCTATCAGATCGGAACCGACATCCGCCTCTGGGACCGCGGCCAGGGCTTCCGCGTCGACGGTCTCCTCAAAGGTGGGGCCTACTACAACAACGCCGTGCAAAACTCGGCCTACACCTACGAACTCGCCCCCGGCGAGTTGCAGACAGCCAACGTCCGGGCTGCCGGTGGCGCCGCGGCCTTCGTCGGCGAGGTGGGGCTGACCGGGACGCTCCCGATCACCTGCAACCTTTCGCTCCGCGTCGGCTACCTCGGCCTCTGGCTCCAGGGCCTCGCCCAGCCGACCAATCAGCTCCGCGGCCAGACGGTTACCTCCGGTGGCCCGGGGTCCCCGGTCCGCGGGTCGCTCAACACGGCCGGGAGCACGGTCGTGCAGGGCGTGTCGCTCGGCCTCGAGGGGCGGTGGTAATGAGCCGCTCCAGCCGCTCCAGCCGGTCCGAACCTGTTCGGTGCCTTCCCGCCCCCCGGCGGGAACCGGCATTTCAGGACCAGGGGCCGCAAATCCCCACAATCCCCCAAACAACGAAAACCCCGGAAATACTCATGTTCCGACCGGAGAAGCGGGGCTCTCTGGAAAAATCCGGAACCGGCGGGCGAACTTTTTCCGATGACACCCGTTCTAGTGGAGACGGGGCAACACAAGGATCAATCAATCGCCTTGCCAGCAGGCAGGCACGGGAGAAGCAGGAAACGGCAGGCCGCGATCCGCGGCCGGTGCATGGTCGTGGGGCGGGTCACCGCTCAGCAGCCAGGTCTCCGGCCGCAGCACGCGACCGCCCACGTGATGGGATCGCCCACCGCGCTGCAG
>CAJAYZ010000319.1 GCA_903949225.1 uncultured Planctomycetaceae bacterium | reverse complement strand
GCCACGACGATCTGGGGCGACGATGAGTCAAACTCGCGCCGTGTCCGCCCCTGCGGCGGCCGTGGAACCTCGAGATCGTCGCCGCAGACACTCCAGTCGCGGAGTTCGCCGACGAGATCCCGCGAATCCTCCGCCATAAGCGCCAGCGGGACACGCTGACGTCCACAGGCGGCGACGAGAGCGATGAGGGCAGCAAGTCCGCTTGCCCGGGCCACGACGCCGATGGGCCGCGAGTCGGCCAGACGACGCTCGAGAGCGGCGACGTGGCCAGCGAGCGTGCCGTAGGAAACAGGCTGACGGAGATCAGCTCCGAGCCCGGCTGCCGTCACAATGGCGACCCGGTCGGGATCGGTGGCTGCGACCGCGTCGATGGCGGCAGCGAGGCGTGCCGGTGCGGACACCTCCGCGACCTCGGGAGCAGGTGCAGGAGTGGAAGCGGGCATCGGGGATGGGGATGACATGATCGTGGCGGGGTTTTCTGTGGTGACTGAAGGCTCGAGGGTCCGGAAACTCTTCACGCGGCTTACGAGCGACCAGACAGCGCGTCGGAGTAGAGCGTCACGAGATGGTTGACGGTGCGGATCGGTGGGTGGGGCGTGGTGGCCCGGGCATCGCGGAAGGGATCGACGCCGAGCGAGCGTTCGAGGAGAACGATGATCTGCGCCAGATCGAGCGAGTCGAGGCCGAGATCGCTGCCGAGAAGGGATGCAGCAGGGGTCTCGAGCGGCGGCCGCCCGGTATCCCGGTAAACCGCCAGAATGGCTTCGCGCACCGTTGCGGTGACGTCTGGTGCCCCGCCATTGATGGCCGTCATGGCTCGAACTCCTTCATCGTCACCGATCCCGCCCCTGAAATCCCCCGCCCCGTGAGCCCCTGCCAGACCACGACTCCGATCGTAGCGCCGAGGATACCGAGATCCATCAGAGGAGCGTACCAGCGGGAGAGCACCTCGACGTATCGTACGTCGAGTTCGAGTCGGGCGGGCCAATCGATTCCGTTCCGTCCCCAAACCTGGGCCAGGCCGGTGAGGCCCGGGCGGACATCAAGCCTGTGAATCTGTCTTGAATTGTACCGGGCAACATAGCGCAGCGGGAGCGGTCGGGGGCCAATCAGGCTCATGTCACCGGCGAGAACGCTCAGTAACTGCGGGAGTTCGTCCAGGCTCGTACGGCGAAGGAAGCGGCCGAAGCCCCCCAGCCGCTCCGCATCGGAGAGCGCCACACCGTCCCGATCAACGGCCTCGGACATCGAACGGAACTTCCCGATCACGATCGGCACCCCGCGTCGCCCGGCCCGCCTGTCGAAATAGAAAGCGGGATATCCAAGCACGACCACCACGGCGGCCCACACCAGCAGCAACACCGGGAGGAGGAGGATCAGCAGCCCCCCCGCGATCAGCGCATCAGCGCTCCGCTTGACGAACCGATCATAGAACGACCCCAAAGCGGGGGGCGAGGGAGTGGCCAAAGCCTGCGGATTGTCGTGGTCCACTCAGTCCCTCCGGGGGCCGTTCGACGAGGGCCCGGCAGCGTGGGCTAACGTTGCCGCCGGCAGGCCGCGATCGTCTGGCAGACCTCGTCGATCACCGCCGCGTCGACATGGGGGCCGATGGGAAGGGACAGGCTCCGCGCCGAGAGCATGTCGGTGACCGGGAGGTCATTCCGTCCCTCATGGAAGCGACGGAACGCCATCTGACGATGGCAGGGAGGATCGTAGTACGCCCGTGTCTCGATCCCAACGAGCGCCAGAGCCCGGCGGAGGTCGTCTCGGGTGGCACCGAACCCCTCCGGATCGACGGCGATGGAGAAGTCCTTGTGGCTCGAGGTGTCGTCGGGAAGGATCGCGACAAACTCGATCCCTGTCATCCCGCCGAGCCCTGCCCTGTAGGACTCGGCAATGCTCCGCCGGTGGGCCGCCACCTCCTCGAGCCGCTCCAGACCCAACCACGCCGTGGCGGCGCACATTTCTGGCATCCGCCCATTGCAGCCCGAGAACGCCGCATCGTAGGAGCCGTCGTTCCCGTACTCGCGGCCGACGCGGACAAGCGCCGCGAGGCAATCGCAGTCGGTGGCCACGATCCCCCCCTCGCCTGCCACGAGGAGTTTGGTCGGCGAAAGGCTGAAGACCTGCGCTGTTGCCCCTCCACCGACCGGCAGCCCCGCCTGCTTGGCACCGAACCCATGGGCGGCATCGATCACCAGCGGGAGCCGGTGTTGCCGGGCAACGTCGCGGAGCCCCGCAAGATCGCAGGGGTTCCCAAAATTATGGCAAGCCGAGATCGCGACGGTTTGCGGCGTGATCGCCGCCGCCACGACTTCGGGCCTGGCGTTGGTCGACAGGGGATCGACATCGACGAACACCGGACGAAGTCCGTTCCAGACGACCGCCGCCGGGCTCGCCAAGAAAGTGAAGCTCGGCATCACGACCTCGCCGCCGGTCGCGATCGCTTGTCCCTGGGAAAGCACCGATGCCGTCAGGCACTCCCTCTGGGCCGGCGCCCGGCATCCCTGCTCCGCGAGTTCCGCGAGGGCCCGGTAGACGAGCATCAGACCGGTGGTGCAACTGCTGACGCCGACGGCATGCCGCACGCCGAGATGGGTCGCGGCCGCCGTCTCGAGACGCTCGAGATAAGGGCCCTTCGTCAACCTTCCCGAGCGGCAGATTGCCTCGAGGTGCGGCTGGAGATCCTCGGCCGCAGGGAGGGCCGGACGCACGAAAGGTACTCGAACCGAACCTTCAGCCGCCACGGGCAGACCTTTCTGTGATGGCACCTGACTTGTCGCCCCCCCGCCCTCCCACCACCGAGCCCTCGGGCCCGCACAGCGCGGAGGATCGGTATTCCGGGACGATCCGCCGGAGACCTTCGCGGATCACATCCGGGGGCTCGCCCGGAAGCGTCTTGAGTTGGTTGAAGAGACGCTCGACGTCCTCCAAGACGGCCGTTCGTCCGACGACACAGCATAGCTTGGGATGCGATGTCTGCACCCTGGACTCCTCCGCGGAGAAGAGCTCCTCGGCGAGTTTCTCACCCCGCTTGAGGCCGGTGTACTCGATCCCGATCTCCTCTTCGTCGGAGCCGGAGAGGGAGATCATGTCGCGGGCGAGGTCGACGATCTTCACCGCAGCCCCCATGTCGAGGAGGAAGATCTCCCCCCCCTTCCGATCGCGGCGGCCTGG
>CAJAYZ010000318.1 GCA_903949225.1 uncultured Planctomycetaceae bacterium | reverse complement strand
CCTCGCCGCCGGCCAGCCGGTGGCGGAAACGAAAAAACCGCCGCTCGGCGTCGGTGGTCAGGGCCATCTCCTGGCGCACCGCCTCCTCGACCAGGGCCATCGCCCGGAAGTAGTGCTGGCGTTCCGGACGCGCCGCGTCCTGGGCCTCGGCGATCATCGCCCTGGCCCGCGACAGACCCTCGTCCGCCTTGACGGGGTTATCGGCGACATCCGACCACGACCCCGGCGCGTAGGCCTCGGCGAGGTGTTCGAGCGTGCGCTTCGTGGCATCGCGCCGGCCGGCGAGAGCCTCGAGCCTCGTGATCGCACCGGGGAGAAGCTCCGCGACGCGGGCTTTGGCAGCCACGACACTCTCGAGTAATGCCACCCCCTCGGCAAAGCCCCGCTCCGCCTCCTCGACATGCTTCGTGGCGGCCTCGATCTCACCGGCATCGAGGAGCTGCACGGCGACCTCGAGATGCTTCCGCGCCTTGTCGACATGGATCGACGGATCGGCCCCCGGTTCGGTGAGGAGCCAGCCCTCGGCCCGCTTCGCCTGAACCCGCTGCTCGAGATCATCGGCCTGGAGCGCCGCCTGCCGCCGCCGGTCGTCGCTGGCGTCGAAGAGGTCGATCCGGCCACTCGCGATGTCGAGCACCCCGCGCGCTTCCTCCATCCGGGCCCGGGCCGACAGCGGATCGCGCTCCAGCTCCGCCCGCGAAAGCTCCAGGGCATGCCCGACTTCGGCGAGCGGCCCGCGGAACGACGCCGCAGAACGCCCCCGTTTTTGGATCGCCTCCAGCCGTTGGCCGGTGGCTGTAATCAGGCCGTCGAGGTCGCCGGCCATTGCCCGAGCCTTCTCGTGGGCCTGCTCGAGCTCGTCGAGCGGGGCCCGGCATTCCCGGGCTACGTCGTCGAGCGGCGGCTTCGCTCCCGCTGCATCGAGCATTCGGATCGCCTCCTCGGCCTTGGCCGCGCCGAGCGTCCGCTCCGCCTGAATCGTCTCGTCGGCCTTCTCCCAGACATCCATCAATTCGAGCCAGCGCTCGCGGTAGCGGTGGAGCGCCGACTGCACCCCGTCGTAGGCGCTGCGCGTCCGCCCTTCCATCGGCGTGAGGAAGTCGGGATCGGAGTGGGGGAGCATGCGGTGCCGTTCCTGCTCGGCATCGAGCAGGTCGGAGAGGGCGACCACCTCGCGCTTAAACTCCGAGAGTTTCTCGCGCGCCTCGCGCGTCCGCCGCGCGTGCTTCGACCACTGCACGGCCAGCGCCCCAAGCGCTCCCAGCCCCGCCAGCGACGCGACGGCCAGCGGGAGCGTCCGCGTGCGAAACACCCGGATGGCCTCCCGGCGCGCCACCTCACGGTCGCGACGTTCCTTGACCCACGACTCGGTGGCATTGACGAGGGCCACCAGGCCGGCATCGACGCGCCCGTCCTGCGCCAGCGGCTGGAACGCCTTGCCGATGATCTCCGTTTCGATCGTCCGCGGGTCGAGGCCGCTGCCGGTCTCCAGGCTCCACGGCGCGTGCATCGCCAGACGCTGCTTGTTGACATCGACATAGACGAGCACGTCCTGCGACGGATCGAAGGCCGTCTTCGAGGTGCCGGTGGGGACCTCGCGCCCCCAGCGGGCGAGGATCGCGTCGAGGACTTCGCGCGCCGACCGATCCCCTTCCGGGCCATCGCCGACGACGATCACGCGGTAATCCCGCCCCGTCTCGCGCTTGACGCGGGCGATGGTAGCCCGGAGATCGTCGAACGTATCGGGCACCCCCGACACATACACTTGCTCGTTTGAATCAGGAGCGATGCGCTCGACGCTCCCCGCGTCCTGAGCCCGGGCCGGGGCGACCATCGGCGCCCAAGCTGCGGCGAGGATCACCGACGCCACGGCCACCAGGAGCCCGCGGGCACGCCGCCGCCCGATCGACCGGGCCAGCCGGGCAGAACGGACACAAGGGGCGGCCATCGACGCGATTGTGCTCTTCTCCACAGTTCCTCCGCGATAAGACACTGCGCGGAGCGATGCGCGCCGCAGCAGGAGATTCTACGGACGACGGTGGGGGGCTCAATCGGCCGGCGCGGCGTTTCCGTCCGCGGGGCACGTGAGGCCGGGCCAGACCACGACCGGCGGCCCTTCGCTCCCCGCCATCCTCCGCACGGCGGCGACGAGATCGGGCCCTGCTGCGACGACGATCACGCCCGCACCGAAGCCGACGATCTCCGCGGCTACATCGTCGATTTCCGCCCCCTCGGCGACCGGGGCGAGCACCCGCACTCGGTGGCGCCAGCCGATCCGCGCGAACGCCTCGGCCCACTGTTGCGCAAGCGTGCCGACCGAGTCGTCGGTCGCCACGACAAACACTGGCCCCACGAGGCCGTCACGAACCAGCGCCGCGACGAAGTCCGCGCCGGGTGCGGACGCGGCGCCTGCGAGCGGGTCAGAGGGCGGAAGAGGCGGGCCAGCCACGGTCACTCGATCGGCCGGTCCGGGAAGAGCGGCACGCGCGGCGCGGCTTCGGCGGGCTGTGTCGCCGAGGGGCGGCCGGTCTGTGGGCGGGCCGGCAGTTGTCCTCCGACACCATTCCCCGCGGCCGTCGCCCCCGGCTTGGCGGGCGACGATCCGGGGCGCAGGCTCCCCACCGGACGTCCGGCATTGAGTGGACGGGACGACTTGCTTCCCCCTCCCAACGTGGTGGAGGGAGCGCCGTAGCCCGGGCGTGCCGGCGGAGCGCCGGCCCGGACACCGCCCGAAATGATCCCTGGGCGGGTGCTCCCGGCCTCCGGCGTGGCCGAGGGCTTGCGAGCCGCCGATCGCGGCGCTTCCTTGCTCCCGAGCAGGCCCCCACTCCGCGACCGGCCGGCCGCGGCAGGATCGATGGACTCGTCCTTTTCCTTCCCGGATGCCGTTCTCCTGCCGGCTCCGGACACCCGCTCGCCTGCCCCGTCCCCTGGGAGAGAGTTTGGGGGAGAGTCTTCGTTTCCGGGCAGGAGATCGTCGATGCTGATGATGCGGCGCTTGCGTGGCTCGGCTTCCTTCTCCAGCCCATCCTCGCTGCGCGGCCGGCCGGTGAGCGGATTGATCTCCTCACGCTCTCGACGTTGCCGTTCCTCCTCTTCGCGTTCGCGGCGCAGCTTCGCACGCCCCAGCTCCCCCTCCGCTTCGTCGATCTTGCCGTCGAAGTTGAGGTCGAAGCGGCGGAGCATTTCACCACGGGAGAGTATCGGAGGCGGCGCCTCGGCCTCCTTCGATTCGGCTCCGAAGCTTGGCGGCCGGGGCGGCGCAGGCCGGGAGCGCGAAGGCCCCTGCGCGGCGGCCGATCCACCGGCGAGCACGATCAGCCCGAGGGAGACGGCGAGCCGGGTCCCCGGAGACCCACAGGCCCGAGCCGCCCGTGTGACGGCCTCGAAACGGCGTGGCAGCCAGACAGTCATCCGGTCCATGGGGGCGTTCCGCGGAGGGGAAATGGCCTCGGTGGCCAACAGGCCGCTCGAGCAATTCTACTCTACCGCGCCGGCCAGCTGCGAGTCAGCGCGGCGGTCGCCACAGGCTGCGGGTGCCGGGGGAATAGGTGTAGGGGCCACGGGGACTGAAGACGATGCCGCGGAGATCGCGAGAGAATCCATACAACCCGTTCCGCCAGTAGAGCCAGGTGAAGGGTTGATCTTCCCAGAGGTGTTCCTGGATTCGTCCGTACTTCTCCCCGCGCTTCGTCCGGTCAAATTCCCGCCGCCCCGCGTCGTAGAGGGCATCGACGAGCGGATTGGAATAGCCGACGACGTTCCCGGCACCGCCGGTCGTCCAGTGACGCTCGGTGGCGTCGGGATCGGCCGCCGCCCCCCGGCTTCCGTGCCAGGCCTCAAAGCGGCCTGACTGGGTGCGGTCGACGAGCGTCGTCTGATCGACAACATCGATCTGCATCCGCACCCCGATCCGGGCCAGATCGTCGCGAAGGCGTTCGCAGGTCCGGATGCGGAGCGGCTGGTCGGCGACGAGCATCGTGAACTCGAACGGGAGCGGGTCGCCGTCGAGATCCCGATCCCGGATGCCGTCGTTGTCGGTGTCGACCCAGCCGGCATCATCGAGGAGCTGCTGGGCGCGCTGGAGATCCTGCTGGGCGGCGGCCTGGCGCTTCCGCGGCGCTGCCCAGGAGCCTTCGTGGAACGGCCCAGTGGCCGGATCATAGAGGCCAGAAAAAAGTTCCCGGAGCATCCATTCGTGATCGAAGGCGTAGGTCATCGCCCGGCGGACACGCCGGTCGGCGAACAACGGCGTGTCGATGTTCCAGGCGAAGAACGCCACCGTCCATTCAGGTGCCGCCACGGGCGTCCACCGGCCGTTCCCCGCTCCTCCTGCCAGCCGCCACTGCTCTGGCGCGAGGAGCATCTCGTCGATCGTCCCCGCCTCGAGCGCGGCGAAGGCCGCGTCGGAATCTTCGATGATCCTGAACTCGATCTCCCGGAAGGTGGGGATGTCGCGGACCGGCGCGCCATCGACGGTCGACCATTCGTCGCGCCGGCGAAGCACGACCCGCTCCCCCCGGCGCCACTCGACCACCCGGTACGGGCCCCCGCAGACTCTCAAGCCCGTGGAATCGCCGGCGGTGAACAGCGGATCGTCGCGCCAGACACCATCGTGGACATGCCGGGGGATGACCGGAAAGTTGAGGTTCCAGACGTTCGTCGCCAGGGGCTCGCGGTGGAAGAACACGACCGTCCGCTCGTCATAGGCCTCGACGGCGCGGAGTTGGTCGGTGCCATCGCGGACACTCGGCACGGGCAGCTCGTCATCCATGATCACGGCATAACTGAAGGCGACATCGCGGGCCGTGATCGGCTGGCCGTCGCTCCACACCAGATCGTCGCGGAGCACGACCCGGTCGATGAGGCCGTCGGC
The DNA here is from genome assembly GCA_903949225.1 of uncultured Planctomycetaceae bacterium. GTDB lineage: Bacteria > Planctomycetota > Planctomycetia > Pirellulales > UBA1268 > QWOP01. The sequence goes on along the minus strand of CAJAYZ010000318.1, from coordinate 3,152 downwards.
GCTCGACTGCCAGGAGGCCACAGTCTCCGCCGTGGCAAACGGCTCCAGCCGACGGTCGAAGGAGAATAGGCGGAACTCCGTCAGCCCGACCACTTCAAACTCCGCCGACGTGGCGCGCATGATCGGGTTGAGGCTGACCAGATCCGTGCGGAGATGGCGGACGAGCGTGGCCTCGAGATCGGCTTCGCCGGCTTCGGGAAGCCGCGCGATCGCTGCGAGGATCCGCCCGTTGGCCGCCGGGGAATCGTTCGGGGCAGCAAGCGCCCTTTCATCCCCGGCGTCCCCGGCCGCGAGCTCCTCCCTGAGGACCGCCAGGCCATCCTTCACCGGTCGGTCGATCCAGACAAGGCGATCAAGCTCGGCTGCCGCAGGGGGGACAAAAGACTCGTCGCGCCCCTTGGCCAGACCAGCCACCCGTCCCGCGGCCCCCTGCTTTCCACGGAGGGCCGGGACGGTCACCCCCTCCGGGAGTCTCTCCGGCCTCCGGCTGCAGCCGACCGCGGCCAAAACCATCGCCACGATCACGAGCAAGCATCGCAGCCGGCGCACCATCGCTCTCCCCTCGGGCGTCCCCCGGCGCTCACTCCGGGAACCGGTGTCCCATCTTCTCTCGCTTCGTCTGCAAGTAGCGCTGATTGAACTCATGCACCGGAGGGAGGATCGGCACCTGATCGACGACCTCCAAATCGAAGCCGCCGTAGATGAAGGCGTCGGTCTTCTTCGGATTGTTGGTGAGCAGCCGCACCCGCCGCAGGCCGAGATCCTTGAGGATCTGTATGCCGACGCCGTAATCGCGGGCATCGGCCTTGTAGCCGAGGGCGAGATTGGCCTCGACGGTGTCGAGCCCCTGATCCTGCAGCGCATAGGCGCGGATCTTCTCCACCAAGCCGATGCCGCGCCCCTCCTGTGGGAGATAGACGAGCACCCCCACCCCCTCCTGGCCAATCTTCTCCAGGGCCAGATGGAGCTGATCGCCGCAGTCGCAGCGGAGGCTGTCGAGGAGGTCGCCGGTGAAACAGGAGGAGTGGAGGCGGACGAGCGGATCGGTGGCGGTGGCGGGATCCCCCATCACCAGGACGATCGGCTGCTGCGACTCGAACTTCACCCCGTAGGCGATGATCCGGAATCGCCCCCAGGTCGTCGGCAGCTCGGCCTCGGCAATCCGCTCCACGAGTTGTTCGCGGGTGCGACGGTGACGGATGAGCTGTTCGATCGAGATGATCTCGAGCCGGTGCTCACCCGCCAGCGCCTGGAGCGTCTGCCGGTCGGCCCGGTTGCCGGTGTCGTCGAGGATCTCGCAGAGGACGCCGGCCGGCTGGAGCCCTGCCATCCGCGCCAGATCGACGGCCGCCTCGGTATGGCCGGCACGGCGGAGCACGCCCCCTTCCTTGGCCACGAGTGGAAAGAGGTGGCCGGGGCGGACGAAGTCGGCCGGACGCGCTTCGGGGGCGAGGATCGCGGCGATCGTCGTGGCCCGCTCGCCGGCCGTGATCCCCGTCCGGGCGGAGACATGGTCGACAGGGACGGTGTACGCGGTGCCCAGCGGCGTGGAATTCGCCTCGACCATCATCGGCAGATCGAGCCGGCGGGCCATCTCCGGCAGGATCGGCATGCACACCTGGCCGCGGCCGTGCCGGATCATGAAGTTCACCACCTCGGGCGTGGCCTTCTCGGCAGCGCAGACGAAATCCCCCTCGTTCTCTCGATCCTCGGCGTCAACGACGACGATCACCTCCCCCCGCCGGAAGGCGGCGACGGCGGCTTCGATCGTGGAAAAACCTTCCGGCATGGCGAGCCCCGTGGGGGAAGAGCCGCGCGCGAAAGCGGCGCGGGAACCTCCCTGAGTATAGGATGCCCCGACGACCGGACGTCCCCAACGACAGACTTTTCCATGCTCGACCGCGAGGAGTACATCGAACAGGGCCACCTGTTCCACGCTCTGGCCGAGCGGATGGCGGCCGGAATTGCCGCTCAAGAGGCGCTCGGGTCGATCGCCCAGGAAGTCCTCGCCACGACGAAACTGCCGATGGCGATCGACTATCTCGTCGCCGAGCTCAAGCTCTTCGGCACGCTCTCCACCGCGATGGCCCGCATCCCCCACTACTTCACCCGCTTCCAGACATTCGTCATGAACCGGGCCGAGCAGGAGGGGGGGCGATTCGACATGCGGACGGCGCTGGCGATCCTCGAGCGCGAGGCCCGCTACCTAGCCGACGGCCCCACCCCGCAGGGGCTGTTCTTCTACCGCTTCGAGTGCCTCTCGCGCAACCGCCTCGACTACCAGCAGGGAATGGATGCGGTCGCTGACGACCCGATCTTCGACTCCGACTGGAAGTCATGGATCCGCACCGTCGGCCGACAGGTCGGATTCGTCGATCTCGGCGACCTCATTAGCGTCCGCAGCCCGGAGTACTGGAGGCTCGAGAAGCGCGAGGCGATGCTGGCCGGGCGAGAGGAGAGCGGCCCCGACCGGGTGATGCTCTTCGGCGAGAAGGAGGGGCGGATCGCGCGGGCCAACCGGGGCAAGGATCCCCTCTTCCTCTTTTCCGCGCTCGAGCGGCAACTCGGCTATCCCTCGGTGCCGCGACCGGCGCCGTCCACCCCCTCGGCCGAATCGCCGGCGCTCCTCGCGCGGCGCCTCGAGCGCCTCGAATCGCGCGTCAAGCTCCTCGAGGAGGAAGCGCGCGGCGGGATCGATCTTTCCAAGTTCGATCCGAAGAATTTCCAGCCGCCGCCGGGGGGATGATGGCCGCGCCTTCGAGCCTCCGCGCTGACGCGGAGCAGATCTGGAGGGCGGCGATCGGCGCGGTCGCCCCTCAGCGGCTCCTCGCCGTGGCGCCGGCCGATCTCCTCGAGTCCCCGCCGGCCGGCAGGATCGTCGTCGTTGGAGCCGGGAAGGCCGCCGCGGCGCTTGCCGCGGGGCTCGAAGCGCGACTGGCCGCCGCCGGCTTCCCCCCCGAGCGTCTCTCCGGGCTCGTCAGTGTGCCGGAGGGCTGCGGCCGGAATCTCTCCTCCATCGAGGTTCGCGAAACTCGGCCCCCCGGGGTCAATCTCCCCACGCCGCGCGTCGTCACAGCCACCGCCGCGATGATGAAGAGCCTCGGCTGCCTCGGGCCCGACGACTTGGCGGTGGCGCTGGTCACCGGCGGAGG
>CAJAYZ010000317.1 GCA_903949225.1 uncultured Planctomycetaceae bacterium | reverse complement strand
TGGTGGCCTCAGGCGGGCAAGGGAGCCGCCCACGGACTGTCCGTGGCAGCGCCAGCAGGATACCACGCGGGCATCCAGGCCTGGCGATCAGCGCCCGCCCACCACGGGTCGGTCGAGATCGACGACAAGCAGCCTGGCCGAGACTGACTCGCCGTCGGTCGATGCCATCGGGGTGCTCGAACCACCGGCGATCACCAACGTGCTTCCCGTCGAAGAAGTTGCCCCCTCGACGAACGTCATGCCTTGGATATCAAACCCGGGACGGAGTTCGTCGATCATCACCATCATTACCGTGTCGGAGACACGGACACTCTCCAGGTCGGCGGTGAACAGGATCCGGTCATCCGGGCTCCAGGCCAAGGCGACGATCTCGCGTGCATGGCTGGCCACCGTACCGATCAGGTTCCCTCTGTCCGCATCGATGACACACACCCTCCCCAGTCCACTTCCCACGGCAAGCCGCCGGCCGTCGTGGGACCAGGCAAGCCGGTAGACCTTCCCGAACTCCGGTGGCAGGCGGATCAGCGTCCTTCCAGAACCGGCCGTCGGAAGCCGTCCGGCGGGGATATGGTGGAGGCGTATCAGATCGCCGCCGCCGGCTGCCACCTGCTGGCCATCGACGGGCGAAAGGGCGAGTGCGTCGATAAAGTGGGGAGAGGAATCGATCTTCACCGCCCTTTTAAGCGCCTCTTCGCAGACCCAGAGATTCCAGTCGAAGTCGCTGACGACGAACTGGCCGGCCGCCGTCCAAATGCTCGAATGGGCTGTCTCGATGCCCGGGATCGAAAGGGAGGGTCCCCCCTCCAGCGGCTGTACCGTCACGGCCCCCTCGTAGGCATGAAGGACGAGGCGACGGCCGGTGGGGTCGATCGACATCCGGCTCGCCCCCGACACCGCACTCTTCACAGGACGGCTTTCCCCAGTCGCCACGTTAACCGCGAGCGGTGGCCCTGTCGGCTGACTCACGAACACCATCGATCGGCTGTCGGAAAGAGGGCGGTCGTCGGGCTGGCTCCCGTCGGCTCCCAACGGAACCCCCGCCGGCGGAGCGACGACCGAAAGCAGCGTGCCGCCTGGCACGCTCAGCATTCTTGTGCCCGCAAGCTCCGCCGGTCGCGCCGGATCCCAGCGCCGCACCGTGCCGTCCGCCCCAGCCGAGAACACGGCACCGCTCACATCGCAACGCACATCCCAGGTTCGGCCGACATGGCCGACAAGCCTGTTCCGAAGGTCCCCGGTGGTGGCATCGAAGAGGCGGATCACCCCATCCTTGCATCCGGTCACGATGCCCCGGCCGTCGGGCGTAAACCCTCCTCCCTGCACCCAATTCGGGTGGCGCGGCAGGGTGAGGAGGCAAAGCCCCGTGGCGATCTCCCAGACTCGTGGCACTTTGTCGGTGCCGGCGGTTAGGAGCCGCGAGCCATCGGCGGACATCGCCAGATGGCCGACGACGCTGCGGCGATCATGGCCGATAAACTCGCGCTCGATCGAGCCGTCTTGGAGATCGATCACCGCGACCCTCGATCCGCACGACACGATCATCCGCCGGTCGTCGAGAAACAGCATCGATTCGATGTCGGGCGGGGAGTCGTCGGCAGCGGCATCAAACGGCTTCAGGGCCAGAGGTTCTGACGCCCTCCCGGCAGGCCCCGTGACCGGCGCGATGCGGATCACCCGCTCCCCACCGGCCCATGCCAGCCGATCGCCGTCCGGCGAGAAGGCCACCGCGAACAAGGGCAATCCTTCCAAGCGAACCTCCCGCACCGGCGTGCCATCGGCGGTGCGGAAGAGCCTGACCTGTCCATCCTCTCCGGCGGTCGCGACGAGACTGCCGTCGGGTGAGAACGCGACATCGTTGATCTCGTCGTGGGCCGCGATCGATTGCGGCGGCTCCGGGGTATGCCCTGCGGTGTCGAGCCGAACGAGGCGGAGCCGGCCGTCAGCGCCACCCGCTGCCAGGATGCGGCCATCGGGGGACGTCGCCAAGCAGTACAGATCGAGCCGCACCGGACCACCCTCGACGGAAGGGGGACTGTCGGAGGGCGGCTCGAGGAGCATCGCCACCTCGCCATGGAGGCGGCGTGCGAGCCACCGACCGGCGTCCGAGGCGGCAAGGGCTGGATCGCTCACCGCTGTCGCGCGAAGATGATCAATCGCGCTGGCGAGACTCCCGGTCCGGAGCGAATCGGCAGCGCGGCGCAATTCGACGGCGGCATCGAGATGCTGCCGCTCGATGCGGGTCCTTTCGATCTCGGCCACCTGTCGGGCGCGGTCCCGCAGGCCCCATCCGGCGACCAATGTCATGACGACGGCAGCGACCGCGAGCGCCGAGGCGGTCGGCCGACGGCTGACGAATCGCCACCCGCGCTCCAGAGGCGTGATCGGCCGGGCCACTGTGGGGAGGCCGAGCAGATAGCGGGCCAAGTCGCTTGCCAATTCGGCCGCCGAGGGATAACGCTCGATCGGGCGCTTCGCCAGGCACTTCGCTCCCACGGCCACCAGATCGGCAGGCACCCCCCGCAGCGCCCGATCGGGCTCGAGTGGGTCCCCGAGAAGAATCATCCGCAGCGTCTCTGAATCACTTTCCCCGACCCAGCGACTGCGGCCGGTGAGGAGCCGATCGAGGAGGAGGCCGAGGGCATGGACGTCGGTCGCCGGGCCGATCGGCCCGATCGCCCGGTCGATCTGCTCCGGGGCCATCCAGGCGGGCGTGCCGAGCCTCGTCCCTTCCCGCGTCAACTGCACAAGCGGAGCACCTTCAGACGCCTCTTCACTGATCGTGCCGAGGCCAAAGTCGCCGAGCTTGATCGTCCAACCTGCCGAGGTGCCTTCGCCGGGGATGACCGGCTTCTCAGTCTTCGTGTGACAGAGAAGGATGTTCTCCGGCTTGATGTCGCGATGGCTGATGCCGGCCGCGTGGGCCACCTGCAGGCCTTCGGCGATCGCCAGCACGATCGCTGCGGCAAGCCGTGGCTCAACCGGCCCCGGCCGGGTCGCGAGCCATGCGGCGAGACTGCCGCCGTCGCAAAACTCCTCGGTGATGTAGCAGAGACCGTCGCACTCGCCGTATTCGTGGATCGTGACGAGCCGGGGATGATTGAGCCGCGACGCCAATTCCGCCTCGCGCAGGAATCGCGCGCGAAGGGTCTCCGAGACGAGCACCCCGGGATGCGCCACCTTCAGCGCGACCCGGCGCCGCAGAAAGGTGTCGACGCTCTCGTAGACCGTGGCAAACCCCCCGCGCCCCGCCTCGCGGACGATCTCGAAGCGGCCGAATCGCTTCATTTCCGGAAGCGTTTGCCCCCCGGTGCGTTCGCGGTAGGAGGCGCCGGCCTGATTGAGGCGAAGCAGGAGATCGACGTCGTCGATGGCGAGCGGTGGGCTGACGTCTACGTCGCCGGCAGTCGGGATGCCGGATGAGGGTGGAGGCCCGTCGCCACGGAGACGGTCGTCGAGGTCGGCGAGTCGCTCGCTCTCGGGATCGGTAGGCGTGTCGTCGGCAGGGAGGGGCGTTGGACGCATCGGATCAACCGCCGCCGGGCCCGCTGGCCGCGCTGCCGGCGGCCTGCGACTCGATCAGGGATTTCAGTCGCTGGAAGCCCCGTCCCCAGATCTTGCGGATCGCGGCCTCCGACTTGTCGCACTCCCGCGCGATCTCGGCGAATGACCTCCCCTCCCAGTGGCGCATCCAGATCACGGTGCGTTGGTCGAGCGAGAGGCGAAGGAGCGTCTGTTCGAGCGACCGGGCCTCCTCGCTCCGCACCGCCGCCAACTCCGGCGACGACGATCTCGCCACGAGCGTGGATTCGCCGACGGGATCGATCTCCTCCAAAGACTGCTCGCAGCGGACGCTCCGCGACCGGGCCAATTCATGTCGACGGACACTGTCGGCAACCCGATGGCGGAGGATGGCGCGCATCCAGCCGAAGAACTCGGCCGGCGAGCCCCCCCGGAACGACGCGAACCCGCAGTGGGCGGCGAGGAACGCGTCCTGGACAATGTCGGAAGGCCCGACCTTCCCGCGCACGCTCCGCGGAAGATCCCGGTTGGCGGCGAGGAGCAAGTACGCCCGCACCGCTCCAAACAGCTGCCCGAGCGCCTCGGGCGACCCCGCCTGCGCCGCGTCAAGCAGACCGCCGACCCGCGTCACGCCGGCGAGATCGAAGGAGAGCTCACTGGTCGCTTGAGCCATAAAACCGGTCCTGCGATCGGGGGGGCATCCTCGGCGGCACTTTACCAAACCCGTGCCGAATACCACCGGCCGGCGCCCACTTTTCCTGGGGATACACGGGGCCGAACGGGCCCGGCAACCGATCCTCACAAATCGTGACGAGGGCTGTCCCAATTCCCCGCGCGCGGGCGTCTGGTGTCGGTCAATGCAGCACCTTCGCCACCGCCAACACAAAATCGCCCCCTTCGGCCACGCCGCGTGTCCCACACCGCGCCGACGGGGCGACTGGTGGATTGAGGTCGTCCAAACGGACTCCGCCGACCCACCATGG